>JADFUQ010000014.1 GCA_015222065.1 Bacteroidota bacterium | reverse complement strand
TGGTGCCGGTATTGCACATTATATTCTCCCCTATTTCTACGCCACCACAAAAACTATTTTTCCACGCAACCAGTTCATAGTGACCGCGATTGCGCCGTTGGTTGTGATCTCCCTTGTTGTTATCGGAATCATGGCTGCTTACCCACCGATTGCGCACTGGATGATCATACCGTTTGTAATAAATGGTTCCGGGGCAGTAGGCGATTTGTGGGTGACACGTAACATACTGAGATGTCCGAAACATGTATTGGTGGAAGATCGAAAAAACGGGGTGATAATTCATGGCAAAGAAACTGATAAACCCATGGATATGTCTACAACCGGATTTGGCTCAGGATTTTGCAAAGTAATCATACTCTGTATTTTTGCAACGGGATTTCTAATGACTATGTCGCCAATAATTCTGCATATATTAGGAGTGGAATCTCTTACAATTGGACCAACAAACAGTATTTTCACAATTTTTGAATATCACAGCATAGGAGAAGGTTTCGGTTTCAGTTTCTTCCCCCTGACATTAGTAGCCATAAGCGTGATTGTCGGGTTGATTTATGCGATTATCAATGCAGGTAAGCCGGGAAATCATGTTATGACAGGATAGTGATATCAGAATTCTAATTGTAAAAATTCGAAAGTAAGATAAAGACAGGAAAGCCAGCTATGAATCACTGCAAAAAGAAGCAAAAACGACATGAGGGTATTTTAGTTACAATTGAGAAGAGATGTTAAAATGATAAGAGATAATAAATTGGAGCAAGAAAACAGAATTACCAAATGGATTTACCATACTATTCCCTTTGCAGTGTTATTTCTGTTATGGGAAGTACTGGCAAGAGTAATCCACCAGCCCTACATCCTTCCCCCGTTCTCTGCTGTTGCTGCCTCTGCACTTTCGCTGTCTTTAGCTGATGACCTCGCAATAACACTTGCATTCTCCTTGCTGGGGCTGTTGATAACATTACTGGCAGGTCTGCCGTTGGGATTGTTCATCCAGAGGTCAAATAAGGCAAAATGGGCACTTGAACCCTTCTTCTGGTTCCTGTTGTTTGCAATCGGAATCGGAACCACTCGTCTCGCACCCATCTTGATTTTGATGTTTGGTCTTACACAACTTACTACCCTCATACAGTCGATCATTGTGCCCATACTTGTAGTTGCAATCATATCCGGATACGGTTCCATGCATTTTGCCATACGACTGGGATTCCTGACGTGCCTGTCTTTTTGGTTTATGGGTGAGATGATATTTAGAACAGCTATTGTGGGAATGGGATACCAGTTCTCAATGTTTTATGATCTGCATAATGTTGAAATGATGTATGCAATTATGTTACTGATGGGATTTACAGGTCTTTTCATTGACAGGGTGCTTCTAAAATACGTTGGAAATTTGATAAAGAAGAAAGGGAGTGATTGTCTCGGGAAATCCGATTTTTGAGTATGTTGAACTGCCTGGTGCCCGGCATCTGACAAACATGGCTGAACCTGATGAGTTCAATGAGGTATTGGGCAGGTTTCTCGTATGACAATCCATTAGGAATTATTTATGAGGTGCTGGTAGATGAAAAAAGAATGCATTGATTTAAAATTAAAAGACAGGTGGCAAATTATGGGATTAGCAAATGAAACTCTCAGGTTTACGGCACAGACCATGTCATCTGGAGTACTGATACTGCTTATATTATTTACCGTTGTCACAATGAATGGCAGTGCCCTGCCTGATAATGAGGGTTCGGGACAATTGAACTCAGAGTCCGCAGCCGTGTATGTGTTAGATGCAGATCATCATCACCTGGGCGATGGAGTAAAGCCTGAATTGATGCCTGCCGATGCGGAGGGTACGGTTTACACGAAAACATTTGTTCTGGACAGGATCGATGGTGACACCGCTGGTATACCCCTGACTACAAAAAGTGTTGTTCCCACCGATACTGCCGGTATCGGACTGTTCTATGACCCGGTGTATGTGAATGGAAATAAAGTGGGAAAGCTGAATGATTATATCGAAGCCAAAGAGCAGGACAATCTACCCAGAAGTGTGACCATCTATTTCAGCACAAAACTGCTACATTCCGGCGAAAATAACATTACCATTTCATCCGGATATAATGCTGATCGCTCCGGTTATGATGACTTTGAATTCTATGATCTCAGGTTGGAAATAAGTCCTGAAAGTAAGTATCTGTATAGTGAGAATGTACGACCTCCATTAAGGAGGATCTGGTCATCTCCCATAGGAGGATACAGAAACACACCCCTGCCTGTTGTATCGCAATCAGGCGACGTAATATTTTACACATCATCTCAAGCTGACCCGGACACACCATGGAGAAAGCAAACGATCAATGCTATAGATGCACGAAATGGTGAGCTCGTCTGGAGCCATGAAACAGGTGGATCATTTGAACTCCATGATCATATGGCATATGCTGAAGGTCTGGTGTTTGCATCGGATTTTGAGAACATCTATGCTTTCGGGGAAAGTTCTTTAGAATGGAAATTCAACCTCAGGCCGTATCAGGATGAATATAACTCGGCACCTGATGTGCGTCCGGAGGTGTACAGCGGGACCGTTTATACTACAATAAATAATGCCGGTAAGGTTCTTGCCATTAATGCCCAAACCGGAGTCCTGGAGTGGATATATTCATTCGAGCCCGGGCCAAAACCCCTGGATAAAGAATACAGGACCAGTTATGATTCAACCCTTCCGGCTGTAAGCAAGGGTATTGTCGTATTAACTGCACAGGTAAAATATAGGGAAAATATCCTGGCTGTTGCTATTGAAGAGGGGACGGAAGGTCCAATTGCACCCACACCTGACACAAGGACTTATACCCGGGTATTTGCTCTCAATGCATCAAACGGTGAGGAGATCTGGAACTATTCCATCAATAGCGTTTCCGGTCTTTATGAAAAAACCCCATTCATTTACAATGACCTGGCGTATTTCGGACTTGAAGATGAAATTGTTGCAAGAACCCTTAGCACAGGCAGACCCATCTGGAGCGCAGATGTTTCGTGGCCGCATATCTATGCTGTTGCTGAAGGGAAAGTATTTGCATCTGCCGGGCCTGATGTGGTAGCCCTGGATGCGTATAATGGTTCTTCAGTCTGGAGAAGTCAGGGTACCTCTGGACCGCTGTCTGTTTACGGTGGCCTGGTCTATGTGGGGATAAATGGAAATGAAAACCTGCTTTTGATGGATGGGAACACGGGTGAACAGGTATGGAAGGGAGGCAGGACATTCGGAAGTGCTGTATCCCAACCCGTGCTGTCCCACGGCAGATTGTACATGAGTGCTTCTGATAGCAGGTTATACGCTTTTGAGCATGGAGAGCCTGGTATTCAGGATATCAATGCTTCAGTGGTGGGCTATCTTCCATTGTTTGCGGTTGCCGCCATGCTTGTATTACTGGTCGCATTTCTGCGAAAGATCAAGAATAAATCCCTGGCTTTTGGTTCATGGCTGCTGGCTCTGGCAGTTGTCTTATTCTTTTCAAACGCATTGATGCTTGAGATAATCCCGGAGGCCGGATGGGGCATGGGATTATTGGTCTTTATGACCCTGCCATTAATTATTGCAGCCGGCATATTGTTTCTTGTTTATGGAGTATGGCAAATACTCCCATTTAACCTATAGGTCAAATGGGAGTATTT
>JADFUQ010000160.1 GCA_015222065.1 Bacteroidota bacterium | reverse complement strand
CTGGCTTGAAAAAGCCTTAACTATTCGTAAACAAAACCAAATAAAAGATGTTTCAAATATTTACAATAACCTGGCTATCTCTTATGATAAGCTCGGCAAGCCGGAACCGGCTGAGAAGTATTTCCTCCTTGCCATTTCCAACACCATTGATCAATATGATATTAACCATTTTTACCTGATCCCGAAATATTCACACTATGGTGATTTTTGCCTGCAAGAACATCAAAATACGGATAAGGCGCTTAATTATTACCGTAAAGCCCGGTCTGTTGCAGTCAGTACATTCGGTTATAAGAGTAAACAAGCAGGAAGAATTTTCTATAGAATTGGAGAATTATATCAATCTGAAAATAAAAATGATTCTGCGCTTTTTTATTACCAGCAATCCCTGATTTCTCTAGTGGAAAATTTTAATGATACAACAATACTCAGCAATCCTGAAATTGAACATGTTTATTCCCTCCCGTTACTTCTCCGCCCATTAAAAAATAAGGCTAAAATCCTGAAAAAAATGAGTTTTAAGTACAATAATAATATCATCCTTCTTAGAACCGGCTTTGAATGTCTTGAACTGGCTGTTAAAACTATTGAACAGATCCGTCTTAATTTCGAAACAGAAGAAAGCAGGCTTGTTCTTGCAAGGGAAGAGGACAACACATTCATTGAGTCTATTGATATGGCAAATAGTATGTACAAGCTTACAGGTAATACTTATTATAAAGCAAAAGTTTTCGAATATTCTGAGAAAAGCAAATCTGCTAATCTTCTTGCCGCGATACGGAATTCAAGGGCAGTTGAATTTGGGGGTATTCCTGTTGAACTTCAAAAGAAAGAGAGAACAATAAACAGCGAGATCAATTCCATTAAAGAACTTCTATACGAAGAGCACAGATATAAATATCCTGATTCAGTTAAATTACAAACATGGGATAATTTGTTGTTTGCTTTAAACAGACAAAAGGATTCATTAACGGGAGTCTTCGAAAATGATTATCCAAAATACTATTCACTTAAGTTTAGTACAGATGTTATAGATACGCTGGAATTGCAAAAAAAACTTAATAAAAATGATGTTTTACTTGAATTTAATCTGTCTGATACCCTTTTGATCTCTATATTTCAATCATCATCCCTCTATATGATCCACACTGAGGCAATAGACAGTTCTTTTCACAATAATTTAAAAGTTCTCAGAAATAACCTGACAACACGACATTTTTCCAACGGTGTGAAAATGGAATATACAATGTTCACTTATGCCTCAAATTATCTTTATCAAAAATTAATATCTCCATTCAGGGATCTCATTAAGGAAAAGCATCTTATTATCGTGGCTGATGAATATCTTGCTTACGTTCCCTTCGAAATTTTAATCAGTAATCTCCCTGAATGGAAACCGGCTTTATACCGCGACCTCCCCTATCTTCTCAGAACAAATAGTATTTCCTACACTTACTCTGCAACGCTTCTTAGAACATCCCATAAAAAACGACAAAGATTCCTTAATAAAGTGCTGGCATTCGCTCCGGGTTACCCGGAACCTGAGCAGATTCAAACTGAGTTTCCATATACACGTCAACAATACAGGGATAATCTTTATCCTATTCCCGGGGTAATGGATGAAGTTGAATTCATTAAAAAAACAACGAACAGTGACGTCTTCTTTGACAAGGAAGCAAGCGAAAGAAATTTCAAGAACCTTGCATCGTCTTATGACATACTGCATTTGGCAATGCACACTATTATTGACGATAGTAATCCTATGTATTCAAAATTAGCATTTACCGAGTTGCCAAATGATACTATTGAAAACGGATTGTTAAATGCCAGTGAAATATATGGTTTAAACCTTAATGCCAGGTTAGCAGTATTAAGTTCATGCAACAGTGGAACCGGGAAACTACAGAAAGGTGAAGGAGTAATGAGTCTGGCCAGAGGTTTCATTTATGCCGGTTGCCCTGGTATCATCATGACACTCTGGGAAGTTGAAGACAGATCGGGAGCTGAAATAATCAAAACCTTTTACAGTTATCTGAAAAAAGGATACTCCATAGACAGGTCACTGCAACTGGCAAAACTTCAATTTCTTGACAATGCAGATATGCTAAGATCCCATCCATATTTTTGGTCGCCATATATTCATATTGGAGATCATTCTCCTGTTTATTTCAATGGAATCTACTTTTTAATAGCCCTTGTAATTATTGTGTTGTCAGCAGGCGGGATAATTCTTACCATAATTCGTAATTCCCGAAAAAAAAATTAATTAGTATCTGTCCATCAAGTCAAGTATTCTCGAAATAAAACACCAATGGTAAATAACAAATCTCAAAAAACAAATAACAACTTAACGAAGTGATCTCACGAACACCTTTAAAATTAATTATTCTGTGAGTAAATAAACTCCAAATAACAAAAAACAAAAATTCAAAACAGAATCAGCCGATATATTGTTTTTACGCCTTTATTTTTTTGTTTTTTTGAACATTGTGTTTTGATATTTATTTGTTATTTATTATTTGTCATTTGGAATTTTTATTATTTGCATAAACTTTCTGCTTTATAGACGGATTCTAATTAATTGTTGTTATTGCCACTTTGAAAATTCGGATCCTTCCTGATCCATTTTAGCAGTTTCTCTTTGCATTTGAATTTCTTCGATCTGGCAATATGCTCATTTTTAAACCCCATTATATTTGCAATTTCCTCAACCTTAACCTCGTCATAAAACAAACGTAGTACTTTCTGGCAATCGTAATCTAATTTTTTAATATACTTATAATAAATTGCATATTTTTCAGATACCCCATCACTCCCAGTAATATCATCCTGGTAATTTAGTAACCCTTCTAATTCCTTGATATTCGTTTTTTCATCTTTTTTCTTTTTTAATTCTTTTAACCACAATAACTTACAAACAGAATATAGATAAGTTGAGAAATCACAATCCAAATTAAACTCGTTCTTCTTACTCTTATCATAAATAATTACTATTGCATCCTGGAAAATGTCTTTTGCATCCTGGGCATTACCGCTATTATTAACTATATGTTTTTTTATAGCAGGATAACTTTCCTGGTATATATAATACAATACTTTATTATCCCTCTCACGAATTCCTTTTAGTATTGCATTAATAGTGTATGACTTCACTGGCGGCTACAAATTTCCTAAAATAACAATTTCCGAAATTAACTTATTTTCACAAAAAAACTGAAATTTAAGGAAACATATATCTTTCTTTCAATAAAAAAGTGTGATAAAAGTGGTGCTATTCATTAACCCTCTTGAACTCCTTTGGAAATATTTTAAAAAATAGCTGCATATCTAATTATTTTTTACTTATTTTCAACATTTTAAGGCTGCAACATGAAAGTCTTAACTAACTGATATAACAATATGAAAAGACCAGTTACTTTATTTACCGGGCAGTGGGCTGACCTGAGCCTGGATACAGTTGCTAAAAAAGCAAAATCGTTTGGTTATGACGGACTCGAACTGGCATGCTGGGGTGATCACATTGAAATTGACAAGGCAGATCAGCAATACTGTAATGAAAGATTGAATCTATTGAAAAAATATGATCTGCAGCTCTTCTCAATATCGACACACCTGGTTGGACAGTCGGTCTGCGATAATATTGATGAAAGGCATAAAGGTATACTCCCTGACTATATCTGGGGTGATGGTGATCCTGAGGGGGTCAGACAAAGAGCAGCCAGTGAAGTAATAAAAACCGGTATAGCTGCCAGCAGGCTTGGATTAAACGTTGTTAACGGTTTTACGGGAAGTTCTATATGGCACCTCTTATATGCCTTCCCGCCACTCAACCCGAAAATGATAGACAATGGTTACAAGGATTTTGCAGAAAGATGGATACCTATTCTGGACGAATATAAGAATATAAGTGTTAGTTATGCACTTGAAGTTCATCCAACTGAGATAGCTTTCGATATAGAGACCGCCAGGAGAGCCCTGGATGCACTCGATAACCATCCTTCCTTCGGTTTTAATTATGATCCCAGTCACCTTGCCTACCAGGGTGTTGATTACGTAAAATTCATATATGAGTTCAGTGACAGGATACTCCATGTTCATATGAAAGATGTAACATGGAGCGATGTGCCTAAGACCAGTGGAGTGTTCGGTGGCAATCTTGAATTTGGCGATAACCGCAGATACTGGGATTTCAGGAGTATAGGGCGTGGAAGGATAGACTTTAACGCTGTTATCAGGGCCTTAAATGAAATTGAATATAACGGCCCCTTATCGGTTGAGTGGGAAGACAGCGGCATGGACAGGGAACAAGGAGCTGCAGAATCATGCGAGTATGTTAAATCCGTAGATTTTAAACCTGGCAGCAAGGCATTTGATTCAGCTTTCAGTAACGAATAAATAAATTAGAAGATGAAGACAAACAGGAGAGACTTTATTAAAAAGGCATCACTTACAACTGCAGGGATAGGGCTTGTATCGGCTTTCCCGGCAGGTGCCTTCAAGGATCAAAAGAGCAAATGAAAAACTGGTATGCGGAGCCATAGGTATCAATGGGATGGGATTTGCCGACCTGCAAGCATTCCTGAGACAACCTGATATCGAATGTACAGCACTTTGCGATGTGGATGAAAATGTACTAAATCAAAGGATAAAGAATATTGAAAAACTACAAGGGAAAGCCCCCAAAGGATATAAAGACTTCAGGAAGCTTCTCGAGCATAAAGGACTTGATGTAATAATAATTGGTACACCCGACCACTGGCATACCCTTCCTTTTGTTAATGCAGCACAAAAAGGTTATGATATCTATTGCGAAAAGCCTCTGGCTAATACCATAGGTGAGTGCAATATCATTAAAAAAGCAGTAGACAAGTATAATATTATTGCACAGATCGGACAATGGCAGAGAAGCGATAAGCACTGGCAGGATGCCATAGCATATGTACACTCAGGCAAACTGGGTAAAATAAGAACTGTAAGAACCTGGTCGTACCCAGGGCTGGATGAAGTCGGTACCGGTAATACCCAATGAGCCGGTACCCGAAGATGTCGATTATAATTTCTGGCTCGGACCGGCACCTAAACGACCCTTTAACAGGAACAGGTTCCATTTCAACTTCAGGTGGTTCTGGGATTATGCCGGCGGTATGATGACCGACTGGGGAGTACATATTATTGACTATGCCCTTTTCGGAATGAAACAATATGCCCCAAAATCAGTGATGTCAATGGGTGGGGAGTTGGGTTTGTAGGTAACAAAGGCACACTGGTAGTTGACAGAGGCGGCTGGGAAGTTATACCCGAATTTGAAGAAAAAAAGCCACTACTTAAAAGGGTGGATCTTATTAAAGGGGACGGCAAGGGACTGAATAACCATATGAAAAACTTTATCGATTGTGTAAAAACACGTAAAAAGCCAAACTGCCCGGTTGAAATAGCAGCCGGTGTAGCAAGTACCTGCCACCTGGGAAATATTGCCTATAAAACAGGAAGAAGGCTATACTGGGATGCTGATAAGACCATGTG
>JADFUQ010000159.1 GCA_015222065.1 Bacteroidota bacterium | reverse complement strand
TTTGCAAAACATCCGTCAATTCCCCAGCCGGGAGACCTTTTTTCCGGGCAGATCTGCCTGTTGCCTGTCCTGCACAACCAGCATTTACCGCAGGCAAGAGTATGGGGTTCTCCAACTACCCTGTCACCTGCTTTCCAATCTTTTACGTTTTTCCCGATTCCAACAATAATACCTGCAAATTCATGACCCAGGATAACCGGAGGCCAGTAAGGAAAATTATCGTTATAAATATGCAGGTCGGTTCCGCATATTCCGGCAGCCTTCACTTCAATAAGAACTTCATTGTCTCCAATTTCAGGAACAGGCACTTCCCTGACTTCGATTAAACCTTTACCCTTTGCTGTTTTTACAAGGGCTTGCATTGTTTTTGTTTCACTCATAATAAGCTTTCATTAATTTGATTCACCACACCACCGACTAACAAAATTAAGCAATATTTCTGCTGCCAGTTGTATTTGTTCAACTTCAATATGTTCCTCACTTGTATGTGCATCTATCAAATCACCCGGACCAAAAACAACTGAAGGGATATTCAACAACTTACTATAAAACCACGAATCACATGAGGCAACCATGGCAGAAGTTTGTGGTTCAATACCAGACTGTGAGCAAGCTTCAGATAAAACAGTGATCAGAGGATGGTTTACATCCAGTGTATGTGCATCGTGGCGATAAGTAAATTCAAGTTTAAAATTATCACGCAGAAAATCATCACTATTCTGCCTGATTTCGGCTTCCATTTCCTGCATTACCTTAAAGCGGGTTTTATTCGGCAATAATCCCAAAACACCTTCCAGAACGGCTTTGCCGGGTGTAGCTGCAGGCCAGTCTCCAGCATGAAGTTTCCCAAAAGTAATAGGCATAGGATTCTCATATTCATCAAATAAGGGAAAACCTTTTGATTCAGACAGTAGTTTCTTATGATAATTTTCCAAGATTTGCATAACCCGGACAGCCATTTTTAAAGCGCTGGCAGATTTCCCCGAGAAACCGCTGTGCCCGGGTTCTCCAAAACATGTGACTTTAAACCATACAGCACCACGGACCGAAGAAAATATCTTCAGGCTACTTGATTCAAGCACAATAACTGCATCTGCCTTGTCTCCACTACGAATAGCCGCTAAAGTCCCATTGCCGCCATTCTCTTCCTCCACAACAATATGAAAAATGATATCTCCTTCAAACTTCAATCCTTTTTCTTTGATTATTTTTAACAATAAATAAAATGTAGCAATTTGTCCTTTGTCATCACAGGCCCCTCTGCCATATACAAAACCATCCTTTTGATATGGAATAAACTGATCCCTGTCCTTTGCCGATGCCGGAACTACATCCGAATGGGCATTAAGAATAATTGATTGTCCGGAACCCGTACCGTTAACCTTTAATCTTAAATAATGCCTGCCATTGTATTTAATATCCGGAATTGGCGAGGAATATTCAGGGTCGTTTAACAGATCATCGGAAAGAGGAACAAGTGTAACTTCATCTGCAAGAGGGCTAAATGCTTTAAACATAAACCGGATAACATCCTCTTCCTGACCGCCTAATGAAGGAAAGCGGATAATTTGCTCTAAAAAATCAACTGTTTCAGACAGGAAAACATCAATTTTGTTGTTACTCATTTTCCACCTCCTGTAAAACTTTATCCATAATAGCTACACCTATTTCCGCTTCTTCCTCGGTTATCAATAAAGGAGGAGCGATACGAATGACATTTCCATGTAAACCAACCCTGCCCAATAACATGCCATTTTCTCCGCATTTAAAAATAATTTTCCGTGTAAGTTCAGGTGCAGGTTTGTTCAAATCCTGATCTTCAACGATCTCCAGGCCCATAACCAAACCTTTTCCCCGCACATCACCCAGTAAAGGATGAGTTTTCTGGAGTTCTTTAAACCTCTTAAATAAATATTCCCCGATTTTCAATGCATTTTGGGGCAATTTTTCATCTTCCAATACATCGATCACTGCCCAGGAAGCTGCACTTGCCATAGGATTACCGCCAGTAGTACTGGACATTTCTCCCCGGTTCATACAATCGAATATCTTTGTTTCACCAACTAATCCTGAAGCAGGCATACCACTACCAAATCCTTTACCCAAACAAAGCATATTAGGTTGAATATCTTCCCATTCAATCATAAACATTTTGCCGGTTCTGCCAAAGGAAGATTGCACTTCATCAACTATGAATAACAGCCCCCGTTTTTTGGCCCATTTCTCAAGCGCCTTAAGCCATCCATCCGGTGGGAATATAAATCCGGCACCGCCCTGGTATGGTTCGGTAATAACAGTACCAACATCACCTGATGATGATGAATCGATAATTCTATCCAGTTGTTTTATACAATAAAAATCACAATCCGGATAAACCTTGTCATAAAAACAACGGAAGCAATTTGCATACGGTGCCATGATCCCCCCGGGAACTGACGGGCCAAACTTATAACGTGTACCAACACTTCCAGCCACACCGATTGGGCCATAAGTTCTTCCATGAAACCCTCCATAAAATGACAGAATCTCATGTTTACCGGTATAGCGCCTGGCGATCCGTAGTGCTGCCTCAGTGCCTTCAGCACCGGTTGTTAACAGAAAGATTTTGTCAAGATTAGGAGGTAAAAGATCAATAACTCTTTGCGATATTTTAATACGTTCGGGTGTTGGAAACGAATAACAATTCATCAATCTTCCTGCCTGATTCTGAATAGCTTCTACATGATGTGGGTGAGAATGTCCCAGGTTAGTTACCAGCACTCCTGAAGTAAAATCAATATATCGGTTACCATCTACATCTGTTACCCAGACTCCTTCCCCATGATCCCAAACCACCGGCACCTGATCTGCCATACAAGGCGGTTCATACTTTTCTGATATTTTCAACAATTCGGCAGATTTAGGACCAGGGATGTTGCGCTTTTTTAGTTCCATTTTCATTACTTCTTACTTTAATTTAATTATATCGGAATTTACTCTCCGCCTAGTTGGCGGATCATAAGATCGCCCCGATAGCCATCGGGGCTAAGTTCAATATTTATGTCTTAATAATTGCTGATTTCATTATACTTTGCATTTTTAAGTCGTCTGTTGACTGCCGACTG
>JADFUQ010000158.1 GCA_015222065.1 Bacteroidota bacterium | reverse complement strand
GTTTAGAGTGGAGTATTGGTGAGATCAGCCGGTTTTTAGACAGATTTCCCAGGGCAGTAGTCGATATGGCGGAGAGGATGATGTATTTGCAATATCATTCAAGTCGTGAAAGACAAAAGGTGCGAAATTTTATTATTAAATATCAGGATCGCATATTGTATGGTACGGATTTAGTTCAGGATACCGAAACAGATCCCGATGAATTTAAAAAAATAGTTCACAATAAATGGATTAATGATTGGAAATATCTGGTTACAGATGAAATAATGCAAACTTCTGAGTTTGATGGGAACTTTAAGGGTTTGGCTTTACCAGGAGAAGTGGTGAAAAAAATTTACCGGTACAATGCTTTAAAAATGTTTCCTAATGCCTGGAACAGATGAGGTACAGCTTTCCCGGCAGTGTTCTGTAAAGCAAGTTAAACATATTTTTGATTTTCCCCTTGTTTATTCTTTAATTTTAACCAGACACTACTGTTACTTATTTTGTTATTCCCGGCCAGGAGTCAGTCCGGAATGGATTTGCCGGTAATCCTTCTTTGTTGTACAAATTCAACGGGCCCGGATTATCTGCCCATGCATAACGTACGGCAACCGGACTTTTTACATCGTTGCACCAGACTACTACCTTATTGCCGGCAACGATTTTTGCTTCTGCCCAAAAGAATTGTTTGTCAGCCCCAGCAATGCTAAAACCTTTTATATCATCAGAACTGTTATTGGATATCAACCCGTTTCCCGTTTCAGAGAATATTATTTCAACTTTATTTTCTTTTACTTTCATTGATAGGTATAAAGGACCTGAGTAAACAATATCTTTATGATAACCTTTTTTCAGTGCAGTCAATACTAATCGATTGCCGACAGTTTGTTTGTCTTTCGGATGAATATCATTAGCTTCACCAATATCTATAGCCAGAGCCATACCTGTTCCTTTGAGTTTGAGTGCCATTGTTTGTGCCTCCCGCAACTCGGCCCACGAACTCTCCCCGGGTTCCGGCGGCACTTCTTTATAATTGGCCAATGAAACAAATAAAAAGGGGAAATCATTATTTTCCCAGTTGGTCCTCCAGTCAGTGATCATATTAGGGAAAATGCGCCTGTATTGTTTTGCTCTGTTGGCATTGGATTCTCCCTGGTACCAAATCACTCCCTTAATGGCATAGGGCACGATGGGATTGATCATTCCGTTATATAAGAGGGTAGGGAAGCTGTTTGGTCCGGGATAGGTTACTCTGAGATCCACTTTCGTAAGTTTAAATTTCCAGGCACCTGCCAGGAAGATCTTCTGCTTCCCGCTGAGCAGATGTATATCACCCGGCTGATCGGAAGAGATCCCGCCACGACCACCGGTATCCTCAACCCTGACCGCAAGAATGTTTTTTCCTTCCTTAAGTAATCCTGTAGTAATTGGATAATTCCTGAACCGGTTGTATTCATTAATGGTTGAACCGATTTGTTCTTCGTTAATCCAGGTGATGTCTGAATCATCTATCTTTCCCAGGTGTAGTTCGCAGTCTCTCTGAGCCTGTTCCTTCGTCAAAATGATCTCTTTCCTGTACCAGGCAATCCCATCAATAAACTTATATCCCTGATTTTCCCAAAAATCAGGAACATGTATCGTTTTCCAATCCGAATCATCGAAATCGGGAGCAGCATAATGAGCTACACCATCAATCAGACCTTCGTCTTTTAACAGGATCTCTCCACCAAGAATTTCTTTATAAATTTCCTCCTGATGCTGTTTATAGTTTTTTATATCTAAACCAAGCAACTCCTTATATTTCTCTTTAAAATCGGGGTCATCTTTTATTGTATTTCCACTTGTCCAGCTTTCGGCAACAGTGCCTCCCCAGGTTGACTGGATCAGTCCGACAGGAACATTAAGATCCTGATGTAGTTTTTTTCCGAAAAAATATCCAACGGCTGAAAAAGAGGCACTGGCTTCCGGTGAACATGGTACCCATTCGCCTTCTTCAATATCTGACTGAGGATATTGAGCAATTTTACGGGGGACTATAAAGAGCCTGATTTCCGGGTAATCCGAGTTAGCAATCTCCTCTTTCCCATTACTGCTTTGGTTCAGTGCAAACGCCATATTTGACTGACCGGAACATATCCATACCTCACCGATCATAATATTTTTAAAAATTATGGTATTTTCTCCTTCTATGGTCATGGTGTGTGGCCCGCCATATTGCATTTGTGGAAATTTAACCATCCACTTTCCTCCCTCATCTGCAATTGTTTCGAGCGTATTACCGTTGAGGGTTACGGATACCTTCTCGCCATTGTCTGCCCAACCCCAAACCGGTATTTTAGTACCCTGTTGCAGCACCATATTGGAACTGAAAATTCTGGCCGGTTTTACTTCAGCGTAAATAGTGGTTATTGAGACGAAAATCAGTAGCAGTACACATTGTGATTTGATATTGGAAAGTAATTTCATTTTATTGGTTTTTATTTTTAAAATTAATTATTTATTTAATAAAGATCGTTGCCGTCCGGTAAATAATTTTATTGTCAATATATTTTAGAACCTGGTTAATAATGGGTTGTTCGCTAAAATTAGTAGATTTGTTTATGGTTAATTTAGCCTGCATTATTCATGCAGAAGATAAAAGACAAAAGTTCACCCTGTGAAATAATTTTGCAAGCAAAATTACTTCGTAT
>JADFUQ010000157.1 GCA_015222065.1 Bacteroidota bacterium | reverse complement strand
TTTATTTATTCACAAAATAATTAATTTTCAAAGGTGTTCATGAGACCACTTCGTTCAGTTGTATTTTGGTGCTTGTCATTTGTAATTTTTAATATTTATTTAAACTTTCGGACTTTATAGACAGGCTCTAATTAGCTTTTACCGGTAAATTGATCACAATATACCGAAAACACTTCAAATATTTCTTGTTTTAATGCCTAAGAAGTCACACATTATTTGAATACTATCTACATAATCACCAAAAACAGTAACCTGGTGATCGCCAATGGCTTCTTTGGCAATACGTTTTGCGTTTTCCACATCAAATCCAATACTTATTCTGCAATGCACAGTGTCTTCTGTCCATGCAACTTTCCCTTTGCTTAACCACATCTCACTAGAATCAAAATCCATTCCTCCGATTGTAACAATTTCCTTTTTTAAGTCTGCATATAATGTTGAACCTTTTTGTTTTTCATGAAAATCCCTGAAATTAATTTTACATCCTTCACATGCCATAGAAGGCGGTAGTACATCATGATTAATAACAATCTGGTTATTTTCAATATCCTTATGCAGAGCATTCTCAAACAAATTCCCCATTAAGGAAGCTTGTCCTGATACACCCATCATCATAGCTGCAGAAATAAGCTGGTTCGTATCTCCTTCGCAACCAAAAGGAAATCCCTCATCAGAAATCAGTGAGGCTGTAACACAAGGAACTAGCTCGATAGAAGGTAAATAAGCACAGTCAACTGTTAATGCATTGGTTTCATATTTTTTCATTAAATTTTTTATAGCTACATAGATGGAAGCATATTTTTCGACTTTTGTTTCAGTATTATCCATCATATTAAAAGATAATAGCCATTTCTCAGCAATTTCTTTAGCTCTCTTTTTATCAGCATTTTCAACTTCATTTGCATATTCATGGAAAGGAATACGAGTAATTGTACAGCCAAATTTTTCGTAAAGGCGAATTGGATCGGTATCAGTATTTACACTATTTGACGGAATATCACCAATATATAAAATATTTAAAGAACGAATAAACTTAATGCCTCTGACTGCTTGTAGTACATTTTTCACATCCTTAAAACCAATGGGTACAAAAGAGTAATAACCAAGTATTTTTGCCCAACCGGTTATATGTTTACCCCTCCAGGCATAACCCCAGTTATCCCAGGGTGGAAGAACAGGTTTCCTGGTGGAGAATAATTCATACATAACACTGCTCATTGGTAAGATATTCGGGTCTCCCGGATCAACAATAAAAGCATCAACATCTCTGAGGTCATGCTTTTTCAGGTCATGTGCATTTTTAACGTATATTGCAGGATTTACTTCAACAAAATCAAATACATTTGATATGTTGCTTAGAGAAACATCTATATCAGGGATTTCATCTTTTCTTTTAGCATGACGGGGCTTGGTCGGTCCATGCATCCATGCTTCCGCTGCCATTACAGGAACACCCTCTTCCGGATAATCCAGGGCAGGAATAATTTGCTGAATTTTAATAGTCATAATAAAATAATTTAGAATAATAATGGTTCTTCAGGATAATACTGAAAGATTTGGAATATTGGAATGTTGGAATGTTGGAATATTGGGTAATCCATCGTTCCATAGCCCCATCATTCCATTATTATAAAATTATCTATTAACGCTTTGTTGCTGTTAGCTGCTAGCAATTTAACACGTTTTTCCAATACTCCACTATTCCATTCTTCCAATATTCCATCATTCCATTTTTCCATCTGACACCTATTTATTTTCCGGATGAACAATAATATAAAAGAAATAAAACAAGATAGTATTCCGGTTCCTTGTTTAAAATGATTTTGCTATAAATATATTTATAATTAATAATTATATGAAAAATAATATACTTTTATATTCGTTTTTTTCTATTTTTATTTTGAACTAATGGATAAAAAAATATTTTTTTGATTAAAACCGGAAATATTAATTCGTATTGATATGGGAGATAACAGGCTATATAAAACGTTAGATGAATTAAAATCAATCTACAGAAAGAACCTTTCACAATCAGTTATCCCGTTTTGGTTTAACAATTCCCCGGATTGGGAAAACGGTGGAACTTTTTCGTGTCTTGATAAGGACGGGACTGTTTATGATACGAAAAAATATATATGGCTGGTGGGACGCTCGGTATGGATGTTTTCACGATTGTATAATGAATTTGAAAAAAATTCAAAGTACCTGGATATAGCAACATTGGGAGTGACCTATCTTCAAAAGTATGCTAAAGATAAACTGGGACGATATTATTTTTCTCTGACTAATGATGGTAAGCCCTGGTTTTACCAGAGAAAACCATATAGTGCAGTTTTTACTATGTTGGCATATCTTGAATATTATAAGGCATCAGGTAAGGCAGAGTATAAAGAAAAGGCAGTTCAACTGTTTTGGAAGATAAATGACTGGATTGAAGATTCAACGAAATTGGGCAGACCGGTAATGGAAGGAGTGCCTCCAATGAGTAATCTCGCTAATGTGATGGTATTGGCAAGTATGGTTGTTGAATTAGCTGAGATTGACCATGATCCAAAATATTTTGAAATTATGAGAATTGCTTTGGAAGGATGTAAAATGCATTATTTTACTGAATTGAAAATATTGTTGGAGAATGTTCCTTTTGATTCGAAAACGGATATAAAACAATGGCCCGAGGGACGAATTTTTAATCCGGGACATTCTATCGAGGTAGCCTGGTTTATTATGCATTTGATAAAACATATCCCCGATGATCAGATGCAGAAGCTGGCTCTTGATGTTTTGGAAGGAAGCTTGAATTTTGGTTGGGATAAAGAGTATGGAGGCTTGTATTATTTTATGGATATCGAAGGGAAACCGACACTACAGCTTGAATCGGCTATGAAGTTATGGTGGCCTCATACCGAAGCAATTTATGCTTTAATTCTTGCTTTTCGATTAACCGGAGATAATAAATGGATTGATTGGCTCGAAAAAGTACATAAATATACTTTTGATCATTTTGTTGATCAACTAAATGGCGGATGGTTTGGTTATTGTGACCGGTATGGTAACCTGACACATACTTGTAAAGGTGGAAATTACAAAGGTTTCTTTCATGTTCCCAGGGCCTTGCTTTTCAGTATTCAGGAAATTGACAAATGCTTAACCCGTAACCCGTAACCCGTAACACGTAACACTTTGGAAGAATAAGAACTTTAGGCACTTTTAACTTTAGTCACTTATAACTTTTTTATTTTACACTGAATAGAAACATTGTGCAATGATTGAATCGGATAATAAAAGAATTACAAATAATAATGAACCTTCTCATGTTAATTACAGGTATCTTGCATTAATCTGCGTGGTTGCTTCGTTGGGAGGCTTGCTTTTTGGGTTTGATACGGCTGTGATCTCAGGGACTGTTGGAATGGTTGAAGCACAGTTTGGATTATCAAAACTGGAGGTTGGATGGTTTACAAGTTCAGCTTTGATTGGCTGTATTCTCGGGGCAATAGTGGCAGGTGGATTAGGAGATAAATACGGAAGAAAACCGGTATTGGTAATTGCTTCTCTGTTATTCTTTTTATCTGCACTGGGATCCGCGATCCCGCCTACGTTCGAAATATTAATTCCGGCCAGGATGATAGGAGGGATTGGAGTTGGAATGGCATCAGTATTGTCACCATTATATATTTCTGAATTTGCACCACCTAAAATAAGAGGACGCCTGGTTGCCCTGTATCAACTATCAATTGTAACCGGTATCTTATTAGCTTATTTTTCAAATTGGTTTTTGCAGGGATATTCCTTAAGTCATTCAGGAGCCTTTGGAGGTTTTGGTCTTCTACATAAGATATTGGTAACTGAAGTATGGCGCTCTATGTTTGGTATGGAAATGCTTCCTGCCTTGTTGTTTTTCTTTTTGCTAATATTTGTACCTGAAAGTCCAAGGTGGCTTATTCAAAAAGGGAAAGATAGAATTGGGATATCCATATTAGAAAAAATTAGTGGATTTGGAGTAGCGCAAAAAGAGTTTAAAGAGATAACGAAATCTATAAAACAAGAGAAGGGTAAGTTAAAAGAACTTTTTAGGCCGGGATTAAGAATTGCCTTAATGATAGCTATTGGTTTATCTGTTTTCGGGCAGTTAACAGGAATAAATGCAGTTATTTATTATGGTCCAAGTATCCTGGGACAAGCCGGTATTCAGTTTGAAAATGCCCTGCAATATCAGGTAATGCTTGGGTTAATTAACTTGGTTTTTACTATATTAGCCTTATTGGTGATTGATAAATTGGGACGAAGGCCTTTACTAATCGGAGGAATGGCGATGGTAGTTATTACTTTGACAATTGCCGGCTTCTTATTTGCTGCAGGAAATCCTAATGGTGTTTTTATTGTATTTGTACTTGGAGTTTACATTGCAAGTATTGCCTTTTCCATTTGTGCTGTAATTTGGGTTTTAACTCCTGAGATATTTCCAAATAAGGTAAGGGGGAGGGCTATGTCGATTGCCACATTCAGTAATTGGGGAACAAATACTATAGCAATGTATTTTTTCCCATGGTATGTTGCATCATTCGGTATGCATGTTGGTTTTTTCACTTTTGCAGGAATATGCCTGTTAGCCACTCTGTTTTTCTGGAAATTTGTTCCTGAGACGAAAGGAAAAAGCCTTGAAGAAATTGAACAAATATTCAAAGGGAGGACTAGCTAGTGTTTGTCCATAAAGAAGAGCATTTTCGTAAATAAAGCACCCCCGTACAGTCATACTTCCTTACGGGGTAGGCAAATAACAAATAACAAATAACAAAAAACAAATAAATTTCAAATATCAATTACCAAATGACCGAAACTGTTTTGAATACTTCGACTGTGCTCAGTACAAGCATTGAATTTTTGAATATTGTAATTTATTTGCAATTTGGTGCTTGTTTTTTGTGATTTTTTAATATTTATTTAAACTTTCGACTTTATTGACGGACTCTAACTAATTCTGAAACATTTAATTTTTAATTTTCTTTTATGAAAACTGGTAAAAATATTAACCGTCGCGGTTTTATCAAAAATGCTGCCATTGGAATAATCGGACTTCCATTGCTTTCAAATACATACGGAATTATTGCACCAAGTGACAAAATAAGAATAGCACATATAGGTATGGGAAATATGGGGAGGGCACACTTAAAATGGTTTTCCGGTTTTTCTGATGTTGAAACCGTTGCATTATGCGATGTAGATAAAATCAGGTTAAGGGAAAAATACAAAATATTACAAGAGATAAATCCAAATACCAGAACTGATACATATACTGACTTCAGGCATATACTTGACAGAAAAGATATTGATGTAATTACCTGTGCAACACCTGACCATTGGCACGCCTTAATTGCTATTATGGCTTTTCAATCAGGCAAAGATGTTTACGGTGAAAAACCCTTGTCATATAATGTGGAAGAAGGGCAGGTAATGAAAAAATGCATGGAACATAATAATTCTATTTTTCAATTAGGAACCCAGATACATGCAGGAGAAAATTATCATCGCGTTGTTGAGATTATTCAATCCGGAATATTGGGTAAAATTCACACAGTACGTTTATGGAAAACCGAAGGATCGCCGGGGCTGGGGTTTCCCCCTGCAGAAATCCCTCCTGATACCCTTGATTGGGATATGTGGTTAGGTCCTGCTCCTTATGAGGAATATACACCTGTACGTTGTTTTGGCTCATTTCGTCATTTTTTTGATTATTCAGGAGGTGTTTTCGGTGACTTTTGGTGCCACATTGCAGATATTGTATATATGTCACTTAATCCGCAAGGATTATATAGCATTGATACCCGGGGAGAAAGACCTGATGATGGAATTGCCGACACACCCCGTTGGATTGAGGCAGATTTTAAGTTTAAAGATTTAGATCTGTACTGGACTACAACTCCGCCACCGGTTCCCGGAGCAGAAGAAATGTATATTGGAGCACACTTCGAAGGAACAAATGGCTCATTGACATGTGATTACTATACAAGAAAAATTCGTATAGGCAATGAAATTATAGATGAAATTCCAGAGGTGCCTAAAACCATTACCAGGTCTCCCGGACATCAGCGTAATTTTCTTGATGCAGTCAAGTCGCGGGAACAGCCTGAAAGCAATATTGCATACGTTAGAGAAATGACTCTCCCTATGCATCTGGCACTGATATCATTCCGGCTTAAACGAAAATTAAAATGGAATAGCCTGATAGAGCAGTTTGAAGGAGATAATGCTGCCAATTATCTATTATCAAGAGCATACAGGGCTCCATGGTTTTTGCCTGAATAACTCTAGAACATAGTAAACAAATTAATTGATGAAAAAATGAAAAAATTTATCCTGATCAACTTATTTGTAACACTTATTTTTACATCCTGTTTTACACAGGAAAATGATAGGTTTAGTTCATTGTTTAACGGCAAAAACTTAAGCAAATGGACTCTTGGTGAAGAAGGTGGTTTTGAAGTAATTAAAGGTGAATTATATACCAGTAGTTTTGGCAAAGGCAACAATCTGTTCACAAAAAAATGGTATTGCAATTATGTACTTCGCTTAGAATACATGTTGTCAGATGTAGGAAACAGCGGGGTTATAATACGCTGTGATCCTCAAGCTCCCTGGGAAACCGGAGTAGAAGTGCAGTTACTGGCACCATGGACCCCAAGAAGAGACGATCTTCATTGTACAGGTTCATTATATGGACATGTAACAGTTACAAACCGACCGGATGAAACAACCGGGATCTGGCACAAAATGGAGATCAAATGTGACCGTAAAACAATAACGGTCTCTGTTGATGATACAATTACAACTCTAGCCAATATTGATACTGTTAAAACCATGGAAGACAAATTCTTATGTGGCGCTATTGGTCTGCAAGTGAACCATGCTAATATCGAAGGGCAATATGCTAAGTTTCGTAATATTTATATCAGGGATCTTGATAGCGAGACTGAGTATGTAACCGGGGGATTTTATGAAAAAGACACCAAATTAAGAAGCCAGGCACATGCTGCTGCTATTACTTTAGGAGCCAAAATGGTTGAACCACTGGCAATAATAATGTCTGGCGAAAATCCTGTTGCGAAAAGTGGTTCAAAACAAGTCCTTTTTGATATAGTTGCCAGGGCAACAGCTCCTCAAACTGCAGAAATATATAAAAATGATGTTGCCATTGCCCTTAAAAATAGTGCTAAAAGTACTTCGTCTGAAATAACAAGAAATTATCTTGAATGGTTAAGAGGCATGATTGGGAGTAGTGACCAGTAACCAGTAACCAGTAACCAGTAACCAGTTTATGTCTTACAAATATTTTTTCATCCACTCATATGTACGCTTTTCTGCGGCTGGTATTGCGCTATGTCCCTGTCCGTGACTGAATAATTCAATATTTTGCCTCTTGTTACCATACAGATCATAAACCGGCAGAACAGCTTCGATGTATGGCCGGCTTTTTTCACCATCATAACCATCTCCTCCAATAAGTAAAAATGATTTCGGGGCAACCAGCGATAAAATTTCATGATGCTGATGTCCAAAATTGTGGATCTCTTTACCCAGATACCATACATCATCCCAGTTAGAAAAATCAATACCAATGCCACCTTCGTTACTTACGGTAACCTTCACTCTGTCGTCAAATGCTGCAAGGTACAAAACTTCCTTTGCCCCAAGAGAATGACCCATTGCACCAATTCGTTCTGAATCAACTTCTTCCAGATTCACTAAGACATCTACTGCCCTTTGTGCATCAAACAACATTTTAGCCATGCCCTTTGAATTGGGATGATGTTTATGAAACCGTTCGACCTGTTGCACATAGGTTCGTTCACCTTTGTCGTGCCATAAGAAACACAATGGACAAAAGACTACAAAGCCCTGCTGTGCCAATTTGTAACCAAATGCCACTATTCTCCCTTCTTCCACACCTGCAATATAAACCATCTGTTTGTCACTGGTGGAGTGCATTGCAACCACACCAGGTAAAGGTTCGCTGATATTTTGAGGCTTAATCAGGTACCCCTTTACCATTATACCGGGTTCGCTCTCGTATTCTACCAGTTGCCGTATCAATCCCTTTGGACGATCTTCTTTTAATACTTTAAGTACGGGTGGACTTGGATTTGGTTCCAAAGCACCAAGATAATTGAGCCATCTTTTTTTGATTACTTTCCTCTGTTTTTTCCACTTTGACAACGATTTAATGGGTCTCCCTTTTGAATCTATCAATAGTGGCTGAAGTTCTTCTGCCTTTTTGCCTGGAATTCCGCTGGTTAAGCCTGCAAAACTTAAACTTATAGCAGTTAATGAGGCAGCTTTAACAAACTTTCTTCTACTGAGTAATGTTGTCATATTTTTGTATTTTATTTATATCTTCGTTAGCCGGATGTTAGTGATACGAAATTATTAATTATTCTAATATGAACTATATATTTTCAAAAGAAATAATAGTTAAGCTAAAAAACATGAAAAATATCAGATCAATTTTTTTTCTTACATTATTACTCTTAGTTGGATGTATTCAACACAAGAAAGAGGAAATTTTAAAAGTAGGCTTTGGTAAGGCTAACCTGACTCAAGCGTGCATTTTTGAAGATCCTGTTCCTGTTGATCAAAAATCCATGCCGGAGAACCTGTATGTCAGAGAAGAAAAGTTTGCTATCTCCGACCGGGTTGAAGGGCGCTGGCGCCCCGGATCTGGTGGTATTCGTAAATTGGTGGATACTCTATACGTGACAGCGATGTATGGAGAAGATCAAAACGGACCCTGGACTATTATAACCATTGATGAGTGTATATTAAGCTATAAACAAACAGACAATTTACAATACCCCCTTATCAATGAATTAGGAATTCCAAAAGAACGAATTGTTATTTTACCTTCCCATGGTCATGCGACTCCTGAAATGAAACCGGAAAAATATCAGAAGGCTGTTTTTGATGCGGTTAAGCAAGCTAGGGAGAATATGTCGGAAGTGGAGACAGCCTCTCTAAACATTAAGGTTGACAGTAAAAAATATCTGATAAACCGTAGAATTCATATTGATGGAATTGGATCGCGTACAGTAATGTTCAATGATAACTGTGTTGTTCATGATAATTATTTAGATGCTACAGGACATATCTGGGACTGGGTTAAAAATCTGGGTGTAAATCCAAAAGAATATTTAGATGAAGACAAAGAATATATTACAGATGGAGAGGTTGATGATAAGCTGCAGGCTATCTTTATTCGCAATAAGAAATCCGGTAAATTGATGGGAAGTTTTGTACGTTTTGCAGCACATGCAGTAATTGTATCAGCAAAAGTGGTCAATGGTGATGTGTCAGCAGATTTCCCGGGATATATGAAAAGAAAAATTGAAGGGGAACTTGGGGGAATTACTTTATTCGGACAAGGACCCTGTGGTGATCTCAGACCTCTCAACAAAGAATATTCCCATGATTTTGCCAGGGAATATGGAAACCGATTAGCTGATAAGATCATTCAGGGTTACAACAATTTAACATGGTTACCCCTCACGAAACTTGAATATTATACCGAACCTGTCAACATTCCATTAATAGAAAATCTTTTCCTGTCAGAAGAAGAGGTCGAAACAGAAATGGAAAAAGTGGAAAAGTTGTTCGATCAGGAAACAAATCCGGGGGAAAGAAGAAAATTACAAAATAAATTCTGGCGGTTATACCGAACCGCGGTATTCCATGATATGGTTCGCCCTGAATGGAAAGAAAAAAATCAATTGAACTTATTCATTTTTGCAATCAGGCTAAATGATGATGTCATTGTTGCGACTCAGGGTGAAGTATTTACCCGGATAGGGAAAAAAATGCTTGAACCATATAAAGCGAATAATCCTGTTTTGGCAAGTATGGCCAACGAATATGTTTCTTATCTGCCTACCGATGAGGAAAGGCTGAAAGGAGGCTACGAACCGAGTGTAGCCATAATGGCCCCCGGAAGTCCTGAGATGCTTATTCAATCAGCTCATAAACTGCTTAACCGAATATACCAGGAATAAAACTATCCGTTATTTTTAAAGGAACAGTTAATT
>JADFUQ010000156.1 GCA_015222065.1 Bacteroidota bacterium | reverse complement strand
TTTGCCTGCCCCGTAGGGAAGTTTACCCTGTGAAATTGCAAAGCAGTATTTAACAGGGCATGACCGTACGGGGGTGCTTGTTATTTGTTATTTTGATTGTTTATTTAAACTTTCGGCTTTATAGAGAGACACTAATTAGGGCTTTTTTTTAAATTTGCAAGCTGTTAAGTCCTTCCAATTATAATGAAAAAATATTTTGTTAATATTTCACTACTATTAAAACGGTTAATTCTGGTTTTATTATTATTATCAATCAGCCGGCTTGTTTTTTATTTTCTAAATTACTCAAATTTTTCTGATCCCGGTATTTGGGAAACAATAAAACTTTTTATTGCCGGAATACAATATGATATTGCAGCAGTCCTGGCCTTCAATATTCTGTTCATTATTTTGTACCTGCTCCCCGGTTCCTATCTATTTCACAGGAAGTTTCATGCAATAATGAAAATATTATTTATAATCGTAAATGGTATAATTCTGGCATCTAATTTTGCAGATTGTGAATATTTTAAATTCGTTAACAAGCGGACTACAGCTGACATACTCCCATATTTTTTTCTGAGTGATGACCTGGTAACTCTAATGCCAAGGTTTATCAGAGATTTCTGGTATCTTTTTTTAATATGGTTCTCTTCAATATTTACCCTCTGGTATTTCTATCCCAAACAGGTAAAACCGGGAAAAAGTATACAAGTTCCATGGCATAAATACATATACCAGGGAGCATTTTCTATCCTGTTGCTTGGAGTATTCCTTGTAGGATTCAGGGGGATACGATTAAAACCTCTGCGTATTATTGATGCAGCACGGTATACTGAAATAAAAAACATCCCGTTGGTTCTGAATACTCCTTTTACTATATTGAAAACTATTGGTAATAACCGACTTACAGAAAAAAGTTATTTTACTGAAGAAGAAGCTTTAACTTATTTTAATCCTGTCAAGGAGTATTCTTCCGATAAAAACTTTAACCCTCAAAATATAGTGATTTTTATCATGGAGAGTTTCTCAAAAGAATATGTCGGGGCTTTATCCGGAAACGAGGGTTACACTCCATTCCTTGATTCACTTATTCAACACGCACTGGTATTTCCAAATGCTTTTGCCAATTGTAAAAGATCAATTGAAGCCGTGCCATCTATCATTGCTTCATTACCTACTCTGATGACAAGCTCGTATATTTCTTCCGGATATGCAACTAACAACATTAACAGTCTTGCATCATTACTAAAAGACAAAGGGTATCATACATCGTTTTTTCATGGAGGATCAAATGGTACCATGGGGTTTGATAATTTTGCTTATGCTGCCGGTATTGATGAGTATTATGGAATGAATGAATATGGGAAAAATGAGAATTTCGACGGTAACTGGGGAATTTTTGATGAAGAATTCCTGCAATTCTATGCTACGAAACTAAACTCATTCGAAGAACCTTTTTTCAGTTCTGTATTCACCCTTTCCTCACATCATCCATACACAATACCCGGAAAATATGAAGGAAAATTCAGAAAGGGACCCCTTAAGATACTTGAAGCAATTGGCTATAGTGATTTTTCACTCAAACGGTTTTTTGAAACAGCTTCAAAAATGCCATGGTATAAAAATACATTGTTCATAATTACTGCCGATCATACTTCTCAGCCCATAAAACCTGAATATAAAACTAACCTTGGACAGTTCAGGGTCCCGATAATATTTTTTCATCCCGCGGATTCATCTCTGCAAGGAAAGGAAAACCTTATAACCCAGCAATTGGATATAATGCCATCTGTGCTTGATTATCTTGATTATAATAAACCATTTATCAGCTTTGGAAATTCAATTTTACGTCCCCGGGAAGATCATTTTGCACTCACCTTCCAAAATGGCATTTACCAGTACATTGAAAACGGGTATACACTTATTTATAATCAGAATGAAGGCCCTATAGCACTTTATCACTTTGAAACTGATCCCCTACTTGAAAATAACCTCCTTAGAACCTCACAAAGTAACCTGATTGAAATGGGAAAGAAGTTACAGTCTATAATCCAGGAATACAACAGAAGAATGATTAGAAATGAGATGGTTGTAAAATAA
>JADFUQ010000155.1 GCA_015222065.1 Bacteroidota bacterium | reverse complement strand
TTTTTGGGCAAGTCAGGAATTATCCAAACCCATTTTCAGACCATACTACTTTCTCGTTCGAGCACAACAAGTCTGGTGTCAATATGGAATTCAGACTTCAGATATTTACCATGTCAGGGAATCTGGTCAGGTCATTTGTAAGGCAAATAACACCTGGTGGGTACAGGACAGAACCTATGGTATGGAATGGAAGAAACGAAAATGGAAAAAAATTATCCGCAGGAACATACATATATCGCATAATTGTTCGTTCTTCTGATGGAACAAACCAGAAAGTATCAGGAAAAATGATTATGTTCTGAATTAAATTGTCATATTCACAATGGAATTAATATATTTGTCATTACAAAAAAAAAGTATAGTGAAAAGATATTTATTAAGTATTCTTACATTTTTTTTCATCATTTTTGGAGCAAATGCTCAGATAACCACCGGTGAAGTGACCGGCGAGATTAACACGATTCAATCTGTTGTGCCATTTCTTACTATTGCTCCCGATTCCAGGTCAGGAGCTATGGGAGACGTCGGAGTAGCAACATCACCTGATATTAATTCGCTTCACTGGAACCCTGCAAAGTACGCTTTTATTGATGGTGATGGTGGGGTGGGACTGTCATATTCTCCCTGGCTCAGGAACCTTGTGCCTGATATCAATCTTGCATCACTTACAGCTTATAAAAGGATCGATGATAAACAAGTAATTAGCGGATCATTGCTCTATTTCTCTCTGGGGAATATCACTTTTACAGATATTTTCGGGAATACTATGCGAAATTTCAATCCAAATGAGTTTGCAGTTGATTTATCGTACTCAAGAAAGTTTTCAGATAATATTTCAGGTGCAATCGCTTTCAGGTATATCTATTCAAACCTAACAGGAGGAACACATGTAGGGGGAACTGAAACTAAACCCGGTACATCAATTGCTGCCGACCTTGGAACTTATTACCAGAAAGAACTTTCGCTACTTGACAAAGAGACGTTACTCCGACTTGGTTTAAATATTTCAAATATTGGCTCAAAAATGAGCTATACCGATGACCAGGATCCGGATTTTATACCAATAAATATGAGATTCGGAGGTTCCCTGGAGTTTGAACTTGATCAGTTTAATTCAATTACTATAGCTGCAGATATCAATAAACTGCTTGTTCCTACACCTCCTGTTTATGATTCCGCCGGTGTTAATATTATTTACGGAATGGATCCTGATGTATCTGTACCTGCAGGAATGATCCATTCGTTTTATGATGCTCCCGGAGGATTTAAAGAAGAAATGCATGAAATAACCTACTCCATAGGTTTAGAATACTGGTATTCCGGACAATTCGCTATTAGAGCAGGATACTTCAACGAACATGAAACCAAAGGGAACAGGGAGTTTTTTACAGCAGGACTTGGACTGAAGTTAAATGTTTTCTCTCTTGATTTTGCTTACCTCATTCCCACAGCGCAAAACCATCCTTTGGCAAGAACCCTCAGGTTCTCATTATCCTTCGAATTCGACACCTTCAAAAAACTGAATAATAAAACTGAATAATGAATCTCCGAATTGGATTCGGTTACGATGTTCATCAATTGGCAAAAGGACACAACTTTTGTCTTGGGGGATTAGTGATACCACACAAAAAAGGAACCGTGGGACATTCGGATGGAGATGTATTGATACATTCGATATGTGATGCCTTGCTTGGTGCTGCAAACCTGCATGATATCGGGTATCATTTTCCCGATAATTCAGATAAATATAAAGGGATAGACAGCAAGATTCTTCTACAAAAAACCATAATACTACTTAACGACCAAAACTATAAAATAATAAATATTGATTCAACAATCTGCCTGGAAGAACCAAAAATAAAAGATTCAATACCTGATATGAAGAAAATTCTTGCCGGAGTTATGAAACAAAATGTTGAAAATATCTCAATAAAAGCAACTACATCAGAAAAAATGGGCTTTATCGGCAAAACAGATGGAATTGCCGCTTATGCTATCGCCTTAATTCATAAACCCGCTAAATAGTTCTCATCCCTTCACTGCATCACTGCAACACTGCCTCACAATTCCACTCTTCCCTCTTCCCATTCTTCCAATATTCCATCTTTCCATCATTCCCTCTATTCCCTTTATATCCTCTTGAATTCAGCCGAAACATTATCCTCTTCTCCACTACCATCGTCCACCTTATACACAAAATTTATAATACTATAGTCACCAGCTATATTTCCTTCGCCTGATATTTCATTCCCGTTAACTACCTGAACATAGATATTTATTTTGTATCCCTCTAAAGTACCTTTTACTTCAGTATCAACACCGAGATTATAAAAATTGCTTAAAATTACCTTAGTACTGTCAAGAGGCTCTTTGGAAATATCAACCAGAAAATTGGACTTTCCATATATTGTACTAATTTCAGTACTTCTCCAGGTATCAACAATATTGTCTCTTGGATCACTGTCTTCATCAGGATCAACATCCTCACCAAACTCACACGATGTAACCAACAACATTACTGACAAAATGCCGGCTAAACTTTTAATTAATTTGTTACTAATCAGTAGATTATTCATAATATTATTAAGTTGATTTGTTAATTTGTTACTGGGTACTGGTTACTGTTGTTTCGTACCATCGTTCCATCGTTCCATCGTTCTATCGTTCCATCGTTCCATCGTTCCATCGTTCCATCGTTCCATCGTTCCATCGTTCCATCGTTCCATCGTTCCATCGTTCCATC
>JADFUQ010000154.1 GCA_015222065.1 Bacteroidota bacterium | reverse complement strand
TTTTTCACATATTGTGACCATTCGGAGTAAAACTCCCGGTTACCGGGATTGGGCATAACAATCTCTTTATTCTTTATCCATACACTTGCTGCTTCCTTTAAATTATTGAACCGCCCAACGGCTATTGCCGCGAACAGAGCTGCACCCATACAAGCCGGTTCACTGCATTCTGTAACTGTAAACTCTATCCCCAAGATATCCGCTTTTATTTGACGCCAGAGTGTGCTTTGGGCACCCCCGCCGGTGGAAACAATTCTATCAGGCAGGTTTTTACCGACGAGTTTTTCTACAATTCCCGCTAAACTTAAGGCCGTTGATTCCAGAATTGCGCGAACAAAATGCCCGTGTTGATGCAACTGCTTAACATCTATAAATCCATCCGGATTTTTATATGAACCGGTACAGGGACTGGCAACAAGCCCTTCGCTTCCAATTTTTGTATCTGCAGCCATATCTAATAAATCAAGGATGCTTAGTCCGGATGCATACTGTTTCTGGTACCATTCCAATGGATTGGCACCATTTTCATCAAAGGTCATTTGAAAGTAATGATTGTCGCTGAATCCTGGTGCTATGCAGATATCTTTTTTGGGGAAATATTCATCCTGGTAATTAACACAGGCCAGGACAGTACCGGTTGATTCGCTCATATCAGTGTATTGTCCCAAACCAGCACCAAGTGCGGCAACATGATGATCTAAACCTCCTGCAATAAAAGGGATTCCTGAAGGCAATCCAACGCGCCGTGCACCTTCTTTTGTAATTGTGCCAGCCATTGTACCAAGCCTGAATGGTGTTGATAACTGCTGCTTATCAAGTTCCAGTATTTGTAATGCATCATCCCACCATTGGCATTTCTGAATTTCTAATAAACCCAATAACGATGCAGTACCCAGATCGCCAACCCTTTGACCGGTTAGCCCAAAGTTAAGGTAATCGGATATCGTCATAATTCGTTTGACACGCCCCCAAAGCGAAGGTTGGTTCTTCTGAAACCAACGTAATTTAGCGATGCAAAATTGGGAAGAGAGCCCAATTCCCAATCCGGTCGTTTCCTGGAAATCATTTCTTTGAAAGATACTTCGTACCGCCGAATCCATTTCTTCTACACGGCTATCCGGCCATAGAATCAAAGGAGTTATGGGCTTGTCGCTACTATCAAGAAGCAAAAAACTGCTGGCCTGGGAAGAATAGGATACCGCTTTTATATATTCTGGTTTTGCCTGAGCCTGCTGATAAGCTTCGGCCAGGCATTGGTGTAAAAGAGACCAAAAATAATCTACCGGCAACTCGCACTTAACCCCATCTTCAGTATCCTTTTTCACAAACTTTCGTCCTAAACCACGAAGTATTCCGTTTATGTCAAACAATCCGGCTTTGAAATAACTGGTACCAAGGTCAATTCCTAAAAACAATTCCATATTTATACAAAATATTGTTTTTTTACAGAATAATCCGATTAAAAATCATACTGCCGTCCACCTGTGGCCTTTAAGTATAACAATATGGCTGGCTAAATTATAACTTTTGTGTTACCGCCTCTCTCTAAATTTATATCCATATTCCGCTTGTTGGTCTTCCATGCCCCGGCAGTAAAATCCGGGATATCAATGGAGTCGGAGCGATTGTGTACCGACCATTCGCTTAATGAAACAATGGAACTCCAGCTTGCCGCATCATATACGTCCTGCTCGAGGGGCAACCCATTGCGCAGGCAGTCGATCAGACGCCAGTCCAAAAGCAGGTCCGAACCACCGTGTCCGCTTCCCTTAGCCATCTCGCCTATTTTGCCTATAATTTCAGGGGTATATTTTTCTTTAAGTGAATTGAATTCCTCTTGAGAAACCCATTTATGATTCCCAACGGAAAGCTTTGGAGGTTGCGGATCATACAAAGCAGCCCCTTTTGTTCCGTATATACCATGAATAAGGTTATGGGGCGAAGGCGAAGTTGCATCATGCTGCAACATGATGGTGCGCCCTTTTTTTGTTCTGATGGTGGTGACATTCATATTGCCACGGAAATCCTTGCCAATAAATGGTTTAAAAAAATTATCCTGGGCAGCCAGCTTTCTTGCCTTCTCAGCCATCATAAAATCATTGCTTTCTACGGATACCAAATAATCCAGCCTGTCCCCCCGGTTGATATCCATGATTTGACATACCGGGCCCAGCCCATGTGTCGGGTAAATATTCCCTTTCCTCCGGGCGTACTGTTTTAGCCACCACATATCCCAGTACATCTTCTTCGAAAAGTTGTTTCTCATTTTACTTGTGTTATAGGCACAATCACCGTGTACAACCTCCCCGAAAAAGCCCTGTCTGGCCATATTCAGAGTAAGCAGTTGAAATTCCATGTACGCATAGTTTTCCATCATCATGCAGTGTTTGAGAGTCCGTTCACAGGTTTCTACCAGTTGCCAGCATTCTTCAATTGTTCCTGCGGCAGGAACCTCCGAGGCAACATGCTTTCCGTGTTCCATGGCATACACTGCCATTTCGGTATGCATGTACCAGGGGGTGGTAATGATTACCAGATCGATATCGTTCCTTTCGCACAGTTTTTTCCATTCGTCTTTGCTGCCCGCGTAAAGGACAGGGTTATGCCCGGTGCCTTTCATCTTTTTTTTAGCTGCTTTAGCCTTCTCAGGTATAATGTCACACAAGGCTTTGATCTCAACACCTTCAATAAGGCTCATCGTGTGCATGTGTGAAGGTCCCCGCTGTCCCAACCCGATAATCCCAACACGAACATTGTTTATTTTTGGTGCTGCATAGCCAGACATGTTAAAATGCTGTATATGCGATTGCCCATATTCCTTGATGAGTTTGGGGAGGCCTGTGCCCCCTGTGTCGCTATGCCCTGAGACAAACCCTTTTGAGATGCCCCCGCCAGCTACGCCAAACCCGGCTAAACCAGCCAGTTTAAGAAAATTCCTGCGTTTGATTTTCATTATTAGTTAGTTTTTAATTTGTTAACTATTCCATCATTCCATTATTCTCCACCTGACACCTATTCATTTTCCAGATGACCATTGATCACTCGCAATTGTTAAGCAAATGAAGTGTTTCCGCCACAAGGATTGCACCACTTTCATGATCAAAAATCGAATTTGAAGCTTCATAGCCACCCTTAGCAACAGCCTCCGGAGTTACTATATACCCCTGCAATTCACCATTAGCAAGAGATACTATGTAAACGTGCTCACATTTCTCTTTTACCTTAAGAGAATATTCGACAAAAATCTCTCCCTGCCATCCGACAAAAGTCCATCGGCCAATTCCGATTACCTGTATTTCTGCAGGCAAACAGGTCTTATAAACTGCATCAAGAGAACCTTCCTTCGCTTTCCGCGCCAAACTTAATGTCTCTTCAGCACCAAACCAATCAACCTCTGCAGTTCGCACTTCCTGCGAACTTGCGCCTGATTTCCTCAATTTGTCTAATTTTTTAGCCGCCTGTTCCAGTTGTTGTTGTGCCTCCCGAATTCCAGGGAAGGATCTTCCAGGCAAATCAACAAATCTCTGAATACATACCAGTGGATTATCTGACGTAAAACTGATCTTGTGAAGAATCTTGCCAACTGCCTGTGCAAGTATGTTACCGAGGCGCTTTGCTTCTTTGAAAGTATTCTCTTTTGTTACATACCGGGGACTCTGGTTACCACACGGACCGGTAAAATATATAACCGGACACTCTTTGCCTAAAAATTCACTTTGCAAAATCTGCCTCGCCATACCAGGGAAATCACCGCTAATAAGCGTTGAATCTTCATGCAATACGGTCGGATGCATCGAACAAACCAGCACACATGCAATGTACTTGTTGCTTTGCAAAGACCTGACAATCAGCGTCGGCATCTGCATATCTGATGGTCCGGCAGGGTCTTGCCGGTTCGTTCCTACACCGGAGCTATCTGTCAGAGCCAAACCTAATTCGGCCGGTGCTGCCTTTCTAAAAGCTTCAACAGCCGCCTTAACTATTCCATCCTCCATAACCCGTATATATTGTCTGTCAGCTTTTGGAACAACAGGATCATTCGCACTGGAAAGGTAATCAACTGTAACCGGTCCGGAGTGTGTATGGGTTGCGCTAATCATGATATTTTTAGCCGGCACGCCGGTTTTCTCCCAAATACGCCTGCGAATGCAAGCCACAGATCCTTTACTAACGAAAATAATATCATTAGCAATGATCATAAGATCTGTCTTCCCATCGGAAAGGAATAAGGCTGAACTGAAAAGCTGATCGTGTACACCGGTACTGTACCTCTCTACATGCGGATACCCAAATAAAAATTGCGAATCCTTCGGTGTAATGTCTATCGCAGCAGCTCCCGCTTTTAATATATTTTTCTTCTCTGTCACAGGTCTTAAATAATTTAAATGAAATAATCTAATTAGTGCTTGTCCATAAAGTAAGTATAAATTGATTTAAGAACAAGGAACAAGGATTAACGATTTACGAAGTAGCTGAAAATCTAAAATCTAAAATCGTTAATCCTTGTTCGATATTCAAAATATTTCTAATATCTCTTACATTATAAACAAACACTAATTAACCATCCTTAATATCCCTTATTCCAATCCGGTTCTATATTTTGCGCAATGGTCTCTGAAACGTAAACATCTGTCCTCAGGGTTTGCAAGATCGATTCCGGCACCAGGGGTGTTACCGGACCATGCAGTACCAGTCGCGTTATCAATCGCTGCCAGGATGTAGTGGTTCCGTGAACTGAAAGAGAATGGAAATCGAAGCGATGTTTCGCATTAATCACTTCAGCCGGCCCTATAGTAGCTGCTTTTGGAGGCACAACAGACAGATCCCCACTTTTTCCGAAACTACCGTGAAGTGAGTTTTGAGCAAGTGTAAAAGGACTTAATGTACATATACGTGGTCCCATTTCTTTCCATTCTTCCAACGGCGCCCTGAACTCGGGTGCATCCGGCTCAATGAATGCCAGGTGCCCTGTCCAGCCTGGGCCGCTGTAGCATATATCAGCGCCACCCATATCGGTAATCATCTTACCGTAATCCTTCAGGTTCTCATTTGTAAAACCGATGATTTGTTCTTTCGGTGGTCGCAGTGCTTCATCAATTTCATAAAGAAAATATTTGTACATCGCATGTGTAAAACCAAATTCCCAATCTTCCGGTGCGATATTGCCGTTCTCATCGGCGTATTCATCCATGGCAAAGGCATACACATTTCTACAATCAATTTTACAAGCGTTTATCAGGCGTGCGACATACTTATAAGAAGGACACGGATTGGGTAGTATCATCACAAGTTTTTCCCCGGTTTCCATAGACCGGACAATACGGCTGAATATATCCGTTATCCAAAGAAATTCGATATCAGGATCCGGCACAACTCTGATTTTATACTCGGGATTATGGTGTTTAGCAATGTCTTCCCTCTTAATGTTTCTGACATTTTCAATAATCTTTTTGTCCCTAAACGGTACCCATTGGGAAGGGTTATAATCAAATTTTTTCATCTATTATTTTCCTCCATATTTAGTTTGTATCAGATTTCTAATATTTATGGCTTTATATATGGTTAATTTCATCTGTTTATAATTTAATTTTCAATGGTCAGATGTAGCTCGCATAACAAAAATAATCATCCTTGTGTGTGTCAAAATGGTTTTGTTTTTGTCATGCTCGGTTCATTATACTTTGTTTTATCAAGTCGGCAGTCCACAGTCGGCAGTCGGCAATCTGAAGACTGGACTATTTATACCTTTCAGTCCCGATTTATCGGGAATATGATTAAGTACGTGTTATAATTATTCGATTGTTATTAAATTTTTTGTGGACTGATGACTGTGGACTGCCGATTATTAACTAATTATTTATAAAATCTGAAAATTAAGGTTTTTTTTAATCAATTTACGAAGCTATGTTCTTATAAGTACTTTTCACCGCCAATCCATGTTTGTTTAACATTTAATTGCTCATCCAAAACAACAAGGTCGGCATCGTATCCTTCCTGTATTTTTCCTTTACGGTCCTCAATGCCAATCACTTTTGCGGGATTACTACTGACCATTCGGATAGCCTGTACCAGATCAACCCCGGGTATATCTACAGCATTTCTCAGTGCCCTGTCCATGGTTAAGCCACTTCCGGCTAAACCACCAGGCATATTATTATTTTCTGTTAATCGCGCCGGACCGCCTTCAAACTTCATCTCAATTTCGCCGCTTTTTCCAAAAATATAACGCCCTGGTTGTAAACCGGCGCCAACGTTTGAATCGGTTATAAGACAAACACCATCGGGCGATTTACACGCCAGTGCCATACGCACAGCAACCGGATTAACATGCACACCGTCCAGAATAAAATCTACACTGACCCGGTCGTCTGCCAGAATAGCCTCAACCGCACCACATGGGCGAACGCCGGGATCTGTCTCTGCAGGACAGGGAAAAACGTCATAAAAATGGGTTGCATGCCGAACTCCCGCTTCAATGGCAGCCTGTGTTTGTTCAACATTGGCTGCAGTATGTGTCATAAATACCGGTGTATTATCCGCAGCCATGATGGGAATTAAATCCATAATATTTTCAAAATCCGGTGAGATGCTAAAAACAGCAGGATATGGTTTTGCTGCTTCGATCAGTGCAGAAACCCGTTCATGATCGGCTTTACCTAATGCCTCCGGCGGCAGAGCGCCCAGCAATTTTAAAAACGGTCCCTCCAGATGAAAGCCAAAAATGGCCGCACCTTCAGAAAAAACATTCGCCAGGATTTTTAAAAACCCGGAATCTTCTCCTTTTGGGAGAGGAGCAACAGTCGGCAGAAATCCTGTTACACCGTACCGGGGCAGAATCCGGCATATTTCCGCCAGGTTCTCCGGGCCGTTGTCAATAAGGAAACGATGCAAGCCATGCATGTGAAGATCAATAAAACCTGGGACAATAAAGGCATTGCCCAAATCAGTTTTTTTTACTCCAGTTGGTAATTCCGGGCCTACTTTAGTGATAATTCCATCTTCGATACAAATCGCACCGTCCAGTATTCCGGTTGGAGTGATTATTCTGCCTGTAAGAGATATCATAATTTAATAGCCAAATTCTTTTTCTACTTCGGTAATGGATTCCTCAATAATATCCATTCCCATCGCAGCAAATTTTTCATCCATTATCAACGGGGGTGACATTCTTAATATGTGTCCTGCCGGAATCCATGCCAATCCTTTAGTAAAGGCCTTTTGATAAACCAGTTTGCCTGCCTCATTGAATGGTTCTTTCGTCTGTTTATCCTTGACCAATTCAATCCCCAGCAGAAATCCCTTCCCTTTAATATCGCCGATAATAGGGTGTTCTTCCTGCATCTTCTTCATTCGCTTTAAAAACCATTTTCCTACGGTTCTCACATTTTCAAGAAGATCTTCCTCTTCAATCACTTCAATAGAAGCCAGAGCAGCGGCACAGGCCATAGGATTGCCCCCATAACTTGAGGAAGCTGATATTAAATCCAGTGCATCGGCATATTCTTCTTTTACAACCATTGCAGTAACCGGGAAACCATTTCCAAAGGATTTACCGAAAGTAACGATATCGGGAATCGTATTCCAGTTATCAAGACATAGCCATTCTCCGGTTCGTCCCATTCCGGCAAGCACTTCGTCACTGAACAGCAGGATATTATTCTCATCACAAAGCTTTCTCAATTTTGGAAAAAAATCATCCGGCGGGAAGATTGAACCACCCCAGCCCTGAGCCGGTTCGAGAATAAAAGCGGAAACATTGCCAACAGTAGCTTCCTGTATGAATTCTTTATAGAAATCAATATAGCCGTCCGTATCAATAGAGCCGTCTGCTTTAGCAAAGGTTGGTCTGTAAGGATTCGGACGGGGAACCATGTAAAAGCCAGGTGCTCGTGTCGGACCATAACTAAAAACATCACCTCGTAACATTTGTGCCAAACTAACCGCTCCCATTGATTTCCCATGGAAATCCCGAAAGCAGGAAATAAATTCTTGTTTACCTGTAATTGCACGTGCAGCCCGTATTCCGGCTTCCACGGCTGACGCTCCATCGCTGTAAAATTGTATACCGTTAAGGTTGCCGGGTAAAATCCCGGCCAGCTTTTCCACCAGCTTTTCCTTTACCGGTGTTGTGAAGTCGTGGCAGTTCATTAGTTTGTTAGCCCATTTCGACACTGCTTCACTTATTTTAGGATGACAGTGTCCTAACGAAGTTACATAAATACCTGACGAAAAATCAAGATATCTGTTTCCGTCAACATCCGTTAATGAAATCCCGTGGCCCTCCTCAAAACTGACAGGAAATAGCTTTACCTGCGAACTCAATCCTCTGAAATAGCGGGTTGTATTCTTATGCATTTTTAGCGATTTCGGACCAGGCGGCCGTATTACAATATTCGGTATATTTTCAGCGCTTTTTCTCCACCAATTTTTATTCATTTTAATCTTCAGTTTAGTTTATTGTATCGAAATTTTAATGTTTATGCCTTGATAATGGCTAATTTCATTATACTTTGCATTTTTAACTAATTATTTATAAAACCTGAAAATTAAGGTTTTTTTTAATCAATTTGTGAAACTATATCCTTAATATTATAATTATCGTTTTCTCTTAATATCTTTTACCTTAACACAACAACGTGCCTTATCTGTTTTCGAGAGGTCAATATCATATTCAAATCCAAGTGGTTCCAGCACTCTACGGTAAAGGGCATCACAATGTTCACAGTAATCGCGATAAGGTTTTATATGTTTGTATTCAAGTAGTCTGCCTTTAGAAGGACAATGATGCATTGTTATTGTAAATTCTCCGGCTTCCTCATCCAATTCCATTGTGAAATCAGCCGCTTCTTCATTCAGGGTATGGTTCCAATACATCCAACAGCCACGAATACCATTTTTAGTAACAAGGTCCTTGAGATTTGTCAGAAAGATATCTGACAGGTAATTCCAAAAATCGACAACCGCCACTTTGCTTTCCTTTTCTTCAATATACTTAAAAAGCTCACTATAAGCAGGAATAAATTCTGTACATGAAATCATTTTGATCTTCTTAAAAAACGTTGAATACTGGCACCATTTCCCTTATTATACTTAAGCAACTCAAATTCGAAAGGAGTGTCCTGGCATATTGTTCTGTTAATAGTGGTTATAGTCTCATGGAATAATTCAGAAATATGATGTCCGTTCGCTTTAATATGCGTGACTGCCGGCGAAGCAAGGACATGAATAATTAACTCGTTCCGCGATAATTTCATATTGAATTCAGCTCCTTCAATTTTATAAATTTTCTCATAGTGCTCTTTAATAGCAATCAATCCTTTTTCTTTCAGAGATTTTTTCAAAGGTGAATAGAAAGAGCCGGCAAATTGTTTCAGATATTCAGTAACTGATCCCTCTCCAAATTTCTTGTGTAAATAATCGATCCCATAGTTTAAAGCTATATGAAAGTCCTTATGAAGATACGGGTTATCTGAAGCTTTTCGTGTTATAATTTCTTTGGGCATTATTTCCTCCCTGGATTTACATTTTTTTTCAACAATCGAATCAATAATTTTAGTTACTCAGAACTCTAACCAGGCTCATCTTTATTTAAAATACGGCAAAAAAGCGCCGCTAATAATTTGGCAGTTTCCACCGGACGCACCCCATGTGGTAACGGGTATGATTTTTATTTGCATTGGAATAATATGCCGTGACTATGGTGCCGTCCTCAAGCTGGACACTCGCTGGATAACCGCTGTCGGTGCCACCATGTGAGATAACTACCATTGGAGCACTCCATGTTTTGCCTTCATTTTCGCTCACCCTTGCACCGATTCCTTGTGTACCCCAGCGAATGCCATACGTAAGCAATATACGGCCGTCATTAAGCTTAAGAAGGTGTGCCGGATGTTCACTTCTTCTGGAAATAGTCCCATTTTTAAGTGTCTCAGGAACTTGCCACGTTTTTCCTTCATCCTCAGATACAACAAGTTCAAGATCACTGGATCTGTTCGTTCGAGCTGCAGCAAGCCAGCGATCCGGTCTGATTCGTAATGTGGCAACCTCGTTAAAATCATTATATTCTCCGTATTTATTTTTAAATATCCCCATGTATACCGCATCTCCCCATGTATATCCGTCATCATAACTAAAAAGAAGATAAGCAGAATTATTTTTCCTGCCCTTAACATACCCATAAGCAGAGGCAGCAAGTTTTTTGCCACCAAGCCGAACAATGTCACCGAACGGAATAAGAACAGGCTCCCCTTCAGGAAGTTTCACAGAACCTTTCCGGGTCCATGTTCTGCCGTTATCCTGTGAACGGCTCACCACATTTGGTATGATATATTCACGGAAACCCTTACCTCCCCATCCGGATACAAGCGTAACAAGGGAACCGTCATTACTAAGACCGGCTGCCAGATTCATGCGGTTTGTCCCGGGTTCATAAGGCACCGGTATTCCCATGTAGTCCCAGGACCTGCCACCATTTTTGCTGACGTAGCATACCGCATTTCCCTCTTCCAACCCATGGGAAGGTTTATTAAAAATAAGCGCTGTAATAGTCCCATCCGGCATTTTAGTGAGATTAGGCCAGGCGCATACATTGTCCACTGCTATAATATTTTCTGCGTTTTCAATAATTTTTGTTTCCATGAATACCGGTTGTTGGGCAAACGATTGAGAAATCAGGAAAAAAGCAAGTAGTGATGTAAGTGTCATAATAGTGAAAAGAAAATGTTTCATAATTTTTACCTCCAATTCTGATTATTAGTTTTAGTTTTCTTACTTACCAATTTCAATCTTTATAGAATCAAGCACCGGAAACCGATCGCCATTATCAGAAATAAAAATTGCTTTATACTGAATGCAGCGATCTTCTTTTTTAAGAGAAAAAAATTTGTCAGATACTGTTTCCCACTCTTTATCATTTAATTTTTCTTCTGTTTTGGCTGAGCGGACAGCGATTTTCAACTCCGTTCCTTCAGGTATTTCCGCAGCAAAACTCACTTCGCCTTGCTTAAAACTTTTCTTCCATTTATAGACAGATGATTCGTAAAATTGCTCAAAAGAGCGGTTGTAGATATGACCCATGTCCTCACCCCAGCTCCAATGCGCACCGGGCGAAGGCAAATATTCAATACGCTGCGGATTATTAAACCTGTCTCCATCATTATAATAGACTTTCGAAACCGCCTTGTTATGATTACCATCTATTGAATGATTAACGGCTACCAGGTCGAGCAAACCGTCACGATCAAAATCGGCGGCAAAGCCGTCGGCGCCTGAATTATTTACCAGCGCTGTCCGCCGCCGGGTGTGGAATCCATCCACTCCGCCCCAGTAAAGGTAGCCAGGGAGAAGCTCACGGTGCAGCTCTCCATGATAGTGAGAATTGAACAGATCGAGATAACCATCGTTATCAAAATCTGCTACAACCGGTCCAATAGGTGTGATGCCGGGAAGCCGTTGGGCGTTCCACTGCTTAAATCCCTTTTCACTCCCCCAGAAAATCAATACCCCTGTATCGTGATATTTAGTTATTCTGTCATAGTAGCTGCACGCTATAATATCAAGATAACCGTCTTTATTAAGATCAGCAGTTTCAAGATCAATGACACTGGGAACATTTAGAACTGTCTGACGATTTTTATTGAAACCATCGGAACCTGCCCAAAAAATACGGACACAATCATTTAGAAAGGAATTAACAGCAATATCAAGCAATCCGTCTTTATTGTAATCTGCAATCATAGGACTGTTAGACCTGCCGGGAGATAAAATTGCAGCCCGACGGCTGCGGTGGTAACCATCTTTAGCACCGTAATAAATAATAACAGCGGTTGAATCTGCCCCGAATTCACCAGGTTCAAATTGACCCAATACTAAATCCAGGTAACCATCAGAGTTTAAATCGGCAATATTGCTTGTGCCAAGATTTACTTCAGTTATAACCGTTCGTTCGCCAATAAAATCGAACCCTTTTTCACTTCCCCAATAAATGTTGGCGCCGGCGAACTCGTCACTTGCTGCTGCCTGCCCGCCATGCAATTCATCTATAGCAACCAGATCCACAAAACCATCGGCATTAAAATCAGCCGCAGTTGCTTCATATCCGCTACGAAAAGGAATCTCCGTACAGCGTTTCGGATCGAATCCATCCTCTGCACCCCAATAAAGCAGCAAAGGAACCTCTTCACGCAGGTTTCCTCCCCGGCTGTTGCTAATGATTACCCTTTGCGGCTGCTTTCCTTCCGGTGAAGCCACAGCAACATGGTAAGCCCCTTCAGAAGGAATACCATTTTGGCTTTTTTCAAACTGCCTGTTGCCTATGCCGAAAAAAACTACTGATTCCGTAGCATACACTTTTTCTCCCTGGTGAATTGCCACAATTAAATCATGGTTGCGGTCGCCATCAATATCGGCAATTGCTGAAGCAATATTATATTGAGCCTCAAGTTTGGTCATGGCAGAAGCTGAAAATCCTTTTTTGCTTCCCCAGAGAATATAGGTGAATTTATCCAGACCGCTGCTTCCACCCATCATTTCGCCGCCGGCAGCTCTTTGAAGTGAAAAATAACAAAGAACAATATCCGGATATTTATCATCATCTAAATTTCCGACCGCTATATGTGAAGCGTCAAAACCGGAAATGGCGGTCACTTTATCCCAATCACGTCCAGACTTTCCTTTAATAATATAAAGCTGCTTTTTTCCGCTGCCGACTACAAGATCAAATTTGCCATCCAGATCGAGATCAGCGCTCATTATACTAAGCACACCGTCACCCGGCAATTTAATTTTATCCGGAGCTAACTTAAAAACATTGTTCCCTGATTTTTGCGCCCAGATAAATTGGACAACACCATTCCCTGTTAGCAGGGCTATATCATCCGCACCGTCAGCATCAAAATCGCCGGCTGTCAATTCCACTGCCTGGGAAACCCCAATATCCTGAAATCGCGTGAGCAGAAAACCTTGCTCGTTTCCCCAAAAGACGCGGACGATATTACCCTCAGGCTGCCCGGGAAGCCAGGCCTCACTATTGATCGTTACAATATCCGGCCATTGATCATGATTCAGATCGGCAAGTGCCAGCGCCTTAATCCCTTGCACCGGCAATATACCATTACTTCTGTGCGAAGGCCAGCCATCCTCACCACCCCAGATAATCGTTATAAAACGGCGGGAATGCTGAATGCCGCTTGGATTGGGACAGAATAACACATCCAGATACCCATCCCTGTTCAGGTCGGCTACTTCTGCTTTAATGCTTCCTTCAACAGCCAATTGCCCGGTTTTTATTTCCCTATTCTGATCAACTGTCGCCATGCTTGCTGGAATAAAGGCATAGTCATTATGGGTGCTGTTGAAAAGCAGATCAATATAGCCATCATCGTTCAAGTCGAAACGATGAATTGTTCGTATCTTGCCATCACGACTGATATAAATATTTTGACCGGATGCATCAAGTTTTCCATCGCTGAAATCCTCGAAAGAATCCTCAACCCAGATTTGAGTCTGGGCGCTGGAAGTTTGGGTTACGATAAAAAGAAAAACCCCGATTACCAGAAATGCTGTAAAAAAGAAACCATTTAAAACCTTCTGTTTAAACATAAAAAATCTCCCTTCTAAAAAAATTGTTAGAATATTTTAGACGAACGATCACTTAATTCTATTAGAAAATTCAGTAATCAGGTGACTGTAATAATTGTTCATTCCAACTACGTCAGCTCCAATACTGAGGAATTTGTATCCCAAATCAATAAACTCATCCAGATTGTTGATGGTGGCAGTTGTTCCGGCAAACTTTCCATGCTTAATGGCCACTTCGGCAACACGTTGACGTGCTTCAAGCAGTTTCGGATGATTCCAGTCACCTAGTGCACCTATACCCTGACTAAAATCCCCCGGTCCAAAAAAAAGCATGTCATAACCTTCCAAAGCAGCAATGGCCTCTAATTCATCAAGAGGTTCGGGATCTTCAATTTGAAGGACAATAAAACGCTGCTCATTTGCCTGGCTACAATAATCTTTAAGCTCAAGGGTGGTATATGACCCGTCGGCATTGCCACCGTCAACCGGACGGCGACCTATGGGATAAAAACGAGTCATCTGCACCACTTTACGTGCATCTTCCAATCCCATAATATGAGGGACCATAATTCCGGCCGCATCCAACTCAAGCGGCTGAATATAATCGCTATAAGAACCACGGGCTACACGGACCATAGTATCAACATCATAGATTTTTGCAGAACGGATCTGATTTTCAACTGTAACCCAATCAGTTGGCACATGCTCTTTATCAAGCCAGAGGCAATCAAAGCCATACATGGCAGCAATTTCAGTAACACGTGGATCTAAAAGGTTAAACTTTGTGCAATTAACAACTTTGCCTGCTCTTAACTTGTTTAGAACCTTGCTTTCTCTCATTTTCATGTTAACTTATTTTAACGTATCGGAATTTAATTGTTTATAGGTTGCTAATGGCTAATTTCATTATACTTTGCATTTTTAAATCAGCCACCGACTGGGAATTGCCGACTGCCGACTGTGGACTGCCGACTATTAACTAATTCTATATAAAACCACAAAATTAGGTTTTTTTTATTTCACTATAAACAGATAAACCAAAGCAATCGGACACAGAAGCATAATACTCCATACTAAAGTTGCTTTCCATCCTTTTCCCTTTAATGGTATCAGGCTGAAAATCATGCTTAAACCAATTGAAACTACAAGGGATGCCGGTATAATCCACAGGAATGTGACACCAGGTTGACCTGTTAGCAGATCCCAAAAAGCAATGATCACAGCTACAGCAATCCCGTAAATTGATCCCATTATCGTCCCGAAAGGAGTTGCATAACGCACAAACATGGCCATGAAAAACAGGTTGAAAAGCGGAGCCACAAAAACGCCATTGGTTTTAGCGGTCAGCTCCGTAATATTGCCCGGCACATATTCCATGGTGGTACTAACGGCAACAACCAGCAATCCTATCAATATACTACTCCATCTCGCAAATTTAAGCTTATCAATATTTTGTACTTTTATTTTCAGCCAGGGAATAATGTCAGTAGTAATAACTGCTGCCGTTGAATTAATACCCGAAGAAAGACTTGACATTGCGGCTGAAAAAAGTGCGGCAATCACAATTCCTGCAACCCCAATAGGCAGATGATTTGCAATAAAATGTGGAAAGAGAAAATCTGCATCGGTAATAAGATCTTTACCATCCGGGATAAGATAAGGATTTGTTCGATAAAACCCCAGCAGCGAAAAACCTACACACATGAGAATAAAGAAAAGCACCTTTTCCCCAACTTGTGTCGTGAGAAATGTACGCCGTGCCGCTTTAAGGTCGCGGGTTGCAATAAACCGCTGAATCGCCATTTGATCTGAACCTGCAGTGCATACCCACCAGCCAATAGTATGAAAAAAAGTAAAAATAATAGTTAAGCGTATATAAGGACTCCAGCTAAAGAGTACAAGTTTGTCCCAGTTTGGCGCCCATTCGGTGGGAACCCAGGCTCCAATTCCCCGCATATTTAGCGTAACCAGCACGACAGTGACAACAGCCCCAAACAGCAAAATGAAAAATTGGATCATGTCTGTTGTTACAACAGCACGCAATCCGCCCATGGTTGAATAAATAACTGTTATAATTCCGGTTATAAGTGAAATATACAGGATAAACCTGTTATCCCAACCAAACATAACCACAAGCGCTTTGGAAGTGAGAAAAATCAAAAGCGCCATCCAGACAAATCGGGTTAACAGGAAAATAATAGAACCTGCCATTCGTACACCACGGCCAAGAGGTTTTTCAAGAATTTGATATGCGCTTGTTATGGGAAGTTTCATAAAAAATGGAATGAACAAGTAAGCGGTGATCAAATAAATTACAGGGAAACTGACAATCATAACAATAATGACTAACGGCCCATGCTTTATAACTTCACCGGCAAGAGCCAGAAAAGAGATGGTACTGAAAAAGGAAGCAAACAGGGAAATTCCTGAAACAAACGAATTAATACGACGCCCACCGACTAAATAGTCTTCACTGGATTTTTGCCTTTTGAAAAAGTACCAGCCAATGCCAAGCATCAGAAAAACGTAAAGAACTATCACTGTCCAGTCCGGCCAACTTAATCCCCGGTGTGCGCGGCGCTCGATCCTGAGAAGCGCATTCGCTGCACTCACCCGCACATCCATATCAGGATCATTAAGGAGTTGTTCGAGAATTTGATTATCTGATGTTGTGCCGCCTATAGCAAGAGCCTGGGCAATTTCATATCGATCGCTCTTTTCGCCATGTATATAAGCGAGTAACTCTTTTTTCGTTTTATTTTTACTCTCCGGAGGTGAATGGACAAATAATGCACTTAAAACATACGCTTTGTGCGGGGCATCTTTGGCAAGCCGGCTGGCACATGAATCAAGACGTGCATAGGTATCAGGCCTGATATCATCCATAAAACGCAGTGCGTAGGCTGCATAATAATACTCCCTCGGTTCTTCTGAATTGAGCAATTCAGCCAGTCTGGCTTCATCTTTTGCATTGCCGGAGTTTGCAAGCACCCAGCGTGCAAATGTTTTAATACCGCTTTCGCCTTCCTCCGCGAGCTGAATAATTTCAGGAAGGGGTTCACTATAACCAAGTTTTCCCAGGCTTTCCAGAGCGCCAATTCTCTGGTTCAGAGAATCCGAATTCAAAAACAGATCCCGAATCCGGTGCAAATGCCTTTGATATTTCACCGCATCTTTTTTGTTCAATCTTGCCAATACCCGGGATATACCGATAATATTGCTGCGTGGATCATTTTCCAGGCTTGTAAAATACTCTTCTACACCATCCGGATAGACATTGTAAATCAGCGCTTCGGCAGCGTGGACATTCATCCAGAAATTTTCATCGGAAACCATGGCTTCATGGAGAATTTCAAGGCAGCGTTCACGCCGCTCATCCACATCAGTATCTTCATTAGACCATGCATTTTTCAAAGGAGCAAGCCCTGCCAACAACATGAATAAATAAATAACAATTGATCTTAGCCGTAAGTAAATGTTACTCATTATTGTATTTCCATTTGTTTAAACCACCGAATAACCGATATGCAGTTCTCAACACCCCAGAAAGCTAAAAAAATTGTTCCATCCGGCAACCTGGTAATGCAGGGAGCGCCGAATTTTAAGACATTGAAAAAATGTGTCATATTATCCCCCTCCCCGGTTAAACCGGCAACATTCTGACCCCAAAGCGGCTCACTGCTTTCATTGATCCATTGGTCATCTTCAATTCGGGATATGTTTGTCCAAAGCCCCGGTTTATCCATTCGGCGGTAAATACTGAAGATACGACCATCGTCAAGCAGGAACGGGGTTAGTGTCTGTCCTGAAAGGCCTGTGGATTTTTGTTTTGACCAGTTTTTACCACCATCATGGCTAAGTACAAACTGATTTGGAAGGTCTTTCTTGTGAACATGATTGTAAGCCCAGGCAACAGCAAGTAACCGATTATCTGATATCTCAATTATTTTAGATTCCCAGTACTGGATTTCCTGCTTCGGGTCAACCAAAACATCTACATATTCTGTCCAGCTTTTACAACGATCATGAGAAACAAGTGCAATCATCCGGTAACCGGCAGTAGTTGACCCGTCCCAATATTTCCATGTTGATGTTGGTATAAAACATCTGCCATCCTTCACCGGAGTTATCGGAGAACATAACTCAAGCGGTATATCACCCAGTGGAGAATCGATTACATTCGGTCCGTTCCATGTATGGCCATGATCCTTTGAGCGAAAGGTGACAAATTCGGTTGGGACAAAGCCCAGTGTCTCAGAGTTTGTCAGACCTTCATCCGGATGACCGGACCTGTCGGCACGTAACATAAGTACGACCAGTTCGCCATCTGGAAGTATCGTTATGCGGGAATAATCCGAAGTTAATCGGCCTTTCGTACCTGGATAAAGCCGACCCTCATTTCTCCAGGTCTCGCCGAAGTCAGTTGAACGAAAAAGAGAGGTATGCATATCAACTGCTTCAAAAGCTTCTCCCAAAACAACTGTTGCCAGCATCTCACCATCGTTGGTAACTACAACTGAAGGGAAATATGCATGAATACTTCTGAGATGAGGAGAAGGGTTTTGATATATTATTCCTGTCTTAATACTTTTGAATATTTTTTATGAACATTTAATAGATTGACAAATATATATTTTTCTTCAGGATAAAGAATACAGGTTGGCAAATTTATCCTGTGAATGATTATGGAACAGACTTAAGCCTTTGTCTTTTTATTAATTATATACACGTAATTTAATGTATAGTAGGTTTAATGTTTACGGCTTGATATAATGGCTAAATTTTATTTCAGTCGGCAGTCGGCAATCTTCAGACTGTGGACTGTAGACTGTGGACTGTGGACT
>JADFUQ010000153.1 GCA_015222065.1 Bacteroidota bacterium | reverse complement strand
AATAGTTAAGGCAGAAGGCAGAAGGCAGAAGGCAGAAGGCAAAAGGGAAGAGGAGAAGAGGAGAAGAGGTGATGAGGTAATGAGGTAATGAATTAACCAATTAACCAATAACGTATAACTGAACATTAAACCATGAACTCCTCCTGAAACCTGCCGGAGTATGTGATTTTTGGTATTTCAGTATTTAGATTATTTTTACATCTCTTTTTTTCTTGAGCATCTCTTTCTGAATGAAACAGAGTAAATTACATTTAAGACTCAGAAGCCTCTGGAGTGATATACTGGAGTCTGTTCAGGGTACTGAATTAGATTTTACAACAGGGCGACTTAGCCGGGCTATTTTGCTATTATCCATACCCATGGTGCTGGAGATGGTTATGGAATCTGTTTTTGCACTGGTAGATATTTTTTTCGTTTCACGTCTCGGTTCGGGAGCAGTAGCTACTGTTGGAATAACAGAATCATTGCTAACAGTTATATATGCATTAGCCGTTGGATTTTCAGTAGGTACAACCGCCCTGATTTCAAGACGGATAGGTGAGAAAAACAGTGAAGGTGCCGCAGTGGGAGCAGTTCAAGCTATTCTGGTAGGAATAATGATGGCAGTGGTAATTGGTGTTACAGGAGCAATGTTTAGTAAAGATTTTCTACGCTTAATGGGGGCAACTCCTGGCATTGTTGAATCAGGATATATGTACACCAGGATCATGCTGGGCGGCAATATTGTTATCATGCTTCTGTTTATTATTAATGCTGTATTCCGTAGTGCAGGTGATGCAGCAATTTCCATGCGTGTCCTGTGGATTGCGAATATAATAAATATTATTCTTGATCCGTGCCTGATCTTTGGCTGGGGACCGTTTCCTGAACTGGGTATTAAAGGAGCAGCAGTGGCAACTAATATTGGTCGTGGTCTTGCTGTGTTTTACCAGTTATATTTACTATTCCGCGGACGTGGACGGGTTAAGATATTAAGTAAACACTTGCGGTTTAATTATAAGGTGATGGTAAAGTTGATTCGCCTTTCTCTTGGTGGTATTGGACAAAATATTATTGCAACTTCAAGCTGGATTGGCATGGTACGTATAATAGCTGTTTTCGGGAGCAATGTTCTTGCAGGTTATACCATCGCTATCCGGATTATCATTTTTGCAATGCTTCCGGCCTGGGGGCTTGGAAATGCAGCAGCTACTCTTGTTGGTCAGAACCTGGGTGCTAATAAGCCCGGTAGGGCTGAACGATCCGTTTGGTTAGCCGGTTATGCCAATATGATCTTTCTAGGGTTAATTGCTCTGTTCCTGATTATTAATCCCGCCTTTTTTATAAAGCTCTTTATAGATAATGAGCTGGTAATCAACTCAGGTGCTACTTGTCTGCGAATCGTAAGCTATGGTTTTCTTTTCTATGGTATGGGTATGATTGTGATACAAGCCCTTAACGGAGCAGGTGATACTATTACACCGACAAAAATCAATTTTTTCTGTTTCTGGCTGCTCGAAATTCCACTGGCTTATTTGTTGGCTATCACAACCGGTATGCAGGAGAAAGGTGTCTATATCTCAATTGTTGTTTCTGAATCGGTAATGACCCTGGCAGGATTGTATTTCTTCCGGCTTGGTAAATGGAAGCAGATGAAGGTTTGAGGCGGAAGGCGGAAGGCAGAAGGCAAAAGGCAAAAGGGAAAAGGGAAGAGGTGAGAGGTGAGAAGAGGAGAAGATGAGAAAAGGAGAAGATGAGAAAAGGAGAAGAGGTGAGGGGGCGAAGAAAGAGGTAAGAGGTGAGTGAAGAAGTACGGAGTAAGAAGTAAGGAGAAAAGAAAGAAAATTTCGAATGTAGAATGCCTGCCACGTGAAATGTGACGTTTACCCTGTTCACCCTGTGAAACCTCCGCAAAGCGGAGAGCAACGAAGTTGCTGTTTCACAGGGTAAAATTTGAGGTACGAAAATATTTCACCAGGGTAGGAACATAATTCACTGTGGTAAAATTTAGAATGCAGACTGAAAACCGAAAGCAAACCTGCCAGAGTGCACCGAAGGCGTTCCTGGCAGAGTCGGAAGGAATAATTTTTCTATCTTTATCCTTACAAAATTAATTTGAAAATTATTATGTCACAGGATATGTATGCGGGAGTTATTACTGAAAAATTATCACTAAAGGAGTACCAGGTTAGGAATACATTGAAACTTCTGGATGAAGGTGCTACTATTCCATTTATCAGTCGTTACCGGAAGGAAGCAACCGGAAGTCTGGATGAGCTTCAAATTGCTGAAATTCAGCAGCAAAATAAACGGCTTAATGAACTTGATGAGCGAAGGGAAACAATACTAAAATCAATTGATGAACAGGAGAAGCTTACTCCCGAATTGAAAGAGAAAATTAAAAATACCACCTCTCTTTCCGAACTTGAAGACCTTTACCTCCCATACAAACCGAAACGGAAAACACGTGCCTCCATTGCAAAAGAAAAAGGACTTGAGCCGCTGGCAAAGCTCCTGATGAGTCAAAAAGAACGCGATGTGGAAAAGAAAGCAGCGCAATTTATTACTAATGAGGTGCCTGAAATAGAAGATGCGCTTCAGGGAGCCAGGGATATTGTTGCTGAGTGGATTAGTGAGACTGGGAAAGCAAGAAAACAATTACGTTACCTTTTTAAGCAATGGGCGATAATTGATAGTAAAGTAATAAAAGGGAAAGAAGAGGAGGGAGACAAATACAGTGATTATTTCGAAAGTAATGAACCCCTTTCTCGTTGTGTTTCACACCGGTTACTGGCAATTCTTAGAGGAGAACAGGAAGGATTTTTACGTGTAACAATCCGGCCCGACCAGGATAAAGCCCTGGAAATATTGAACAGGAATTTTGTTATAGGCGATAATGAAACATCACACCAAGTTATGCAGGCAGCGGAAGATTCTTATAAACGCCTTATTGCACCATCTCTCGAGACAGAATTACGCAATATTGCAAAAGAGACAGCTGACAGGGAAGCTATTCGCGTTTTTGCCGAAAACCTGCGCCAACTATTGCTTGCACCTCCCTTAGGACAGAAAAGTGTGCTTGCTATTGATCCCGGTTTCCGGACAGGATGTAAGGTTGTTTGTCTTGATAAACAGGGAACACTTTTACATAATGAGAATATTTATCCGCACCCGCCTCAGAAAGAAGCAAAACAAGCTGCTAAAAAGATCACTTCACTTGTGAATGCATATAAGATCGAAGCCATTGCAATTGGTAACGGAACAGCCGGTCGTGAAACAGAATATTTCATTAAAGGGTTAAAATTAGACAGGAAAGTGCAGGTATTTGTTGTTAGTGAGAACGGGGCATCAGTTTATTCAGCATCTGCTACAGCACGTGAAGAATTTCCGGAATTTGATGTTACTGTGCGCGGAGCTGTATCAATAGGTCGTCGATTAATGGATCCATTGGCAGAGCTGGTCAAAATTGATCCGAAATCTATTGGTGTCGGGCAATACCAGCATGATGTTGACCAGGGGAAACTGAAAGATGGTCTGGACCGTATAGTTGAAAGCTGTGTAAACCTGGTAGGGGTGGAGGTGAATACAGCAAGCAAACATCTGTTAACTTATGTGAGCGGGCTGGGACCACAGCTGGCTCAGAATATTATTGATTATCGTACAGAAAATGGTCCCTATAATACTCGAAGCGAATTGACAAAAGTGAAAAGAATGGGAGAGAAGGCCTACCAGCAGGCTGCCGGGTTTCTAAGGATTTCAAACGGACAAAACCCTCTTGATAATACCGCGGTGCACCCGGAGAGTTATAGTGTGGTTGAATCAATGGCCCGGGATCAAAATTGCAGGGTAGAAGAACTTGTGGCTGATAAGGAACGAATTTCATTAATTGACCTGAAGAAATATCTGTCTGAAGAAACCGGAATGCCTACTTTGAAAGATATTAGTGAGGAATTACTAAAACCCGGGCGCGATCCAAGGGATATAATTAAAGTATTTGAATTTGATTCACGCGTTAAAAATATAAACGATCTTCGGGAGGGAATGATACTCCCCGGCATCGTAACCAACATTACCAATTTTGGCGCTTTTGTTGATGTTGGGGTTAAGCAGGACGGACTGGTGCATATTTCCAATTTGAAAAATGAATTTATAAAAAACCCTGCAGATGTGGTTAAATTGCATCAACATGTAAAAGTGAAGGTGCTACAAGTTGATGAAACCAGGAATAGGATACAATTGTCAATGAAAGATGTGGAAAAATAATTAATCATTAAATTTAAAAACTATGATGAATAAAAGAAATTTCCTGGGTGGTGCCTCCATAATGGTAGCAGTTATCCTTTTTTTATCATGTTCACGAACAAAACAAACAAATAAAATGAAACCTCCGATTGCAGAAAAGGTCAAAAAGGAACTGACCTTACACGATGATACGCGTATTGATAATTATTTCTGGATGCGTTTGACGGACGAACAAAAGAATGCTGAGGAACCGGATGACCAAACAAAAAAGGTTCTTGATTATCTGAAAGCGGAAAATGCATATAAAAATGCTGTGATGAAACATACCGAAGATTTTCAGCAGGAATTGTATAATGAGATTGTAGGACGCATTAAGCAGGATGATGAATCTGTACCTTACCTGGATAACGGGTATTATTACTATACGAGATACGAAGAAGGTAATGAGTATCCTCTGTATTGCAGGAAGAAGGGGGCATTAGAGGCTGAAGAAGAGATTATGCTTAATGTGAATGATCTGGCTGAAGGATATGAATACTTCCATGCAACAGGTATTAGCGTTAGTCCTGATAATAAACTTCTTGCTTATGGCATTGATACTATCAGCCGCAGACGATATACAATATATTTTAAAAACCTTGAAACAGGCGAATTGCTTGATGATCAGATACCGAATACAACGGGAGGTCCAGTCTGGGCTAATGATAATGAAACAGTTTTTTATACAGTAAAAAATTTGGAGACGCTTCGGTCAGAATGGATAAAAAAACATAAACTTGGTATTGATCCTGCCGGTGATAAGGAAGTATTTCATGAAGCAGATGAAGAGTTCAGTGTTGGTATAGGAAAATCAAAAAGCAAGAAGTTTCTGTTAATATATTCTCGTCAGACATTGTCCTCTGAAGTACGTTTCCTTGATGCAAATAACCCGGACGGTGAATTTTGTATTATTCAACCACGTGAGAAGGACCTTGAATATGGTATTAATCATTATGGTGATTATTTCTATATCCGAACCAATAAAGACGGAGCGAAGAACTTTAAGCTTATGAAAACCCCGGTAGATGATCCCGGAATGGAGAACTGGGTTGATGTGATCCCTCACCGTGATGATGTGTTATTGCAAAGTGTGGAAATATTCAGCGATTATCTTGTGCTGAATGAAAGGATCAACGGACTTTTGAATTTAAGGATAATACCGTGGGATGACTCCCCCGAACATTATATTGATTTTGGGGAGGAAACATATACCGCCAGAATTTCAGTGAATCCTGAATTTGATACTAAAATTCTAAGGTACGGATATTCATCTCTTACAACTCCATATTCTACCTTTGACTATAACATGGAAACCCGTGAAAAAGCATTAATGAAAGAGGAAGAAGTATTGGGCGGTTTTGATAAAAATAATTACGAGACCAAACGTTTGTGGGCTACTGCTGATGATGGAACAAAAGTACCAATATCACTGGTTTACCGAAAACCCATCGATTTGGATGGCACCAATCCCCTCCTGTTATCTGCATACGGTTCTTATGGGTATTCACGTGATCCGTATTTTAGTTCCGACCGGCTTAGCTTACTTGACCGGGGTTTTGTTTTTGCAATTGCCCACATTCGCGGAGGCAGTGAAATGGGAAGATGGTGGTACGAAGATGGGAAACTGCTTAAAAAGAAAAACACCTTTACCGATTTCAATTATTGCGCAGAATATTTGATTAAGACAGGATACACGAGTCCCGATAAATTGTTCGCAATAGGTGGAAGTGCCGGTGGGTTGCTTATGGGTGCCATAGTTAATATGCAGCCGGAATTATATAAAGGAGTTGTTGCTGCAGTGCCATGGGTTGACGTGGTAACAACTATGCTGGATGAATCTATTCCGCTGACAACAGGAGAATTTGATGAGTGGGGAGATCCGAAGGAAAAAGAGTATTACGATTATATATTATCCTACTCTCCTTATGATAATGTAACTGCACAAAAATATCCTAACATGCTTGTTACAACCGGCCTGTGGGACTCGCAGGTGCAGTACTGGGAACCCGCCAAATGGGTTGCCAAACTCAGGGATAAAAAAACAGATGATAACCGGCTTCTGTTGCATATTAACATGGAGGCGGGTCATGGAGGAGCTTCGGGAAGGTTTAAACGATATAAGGAAACAGCCCTTGAATATGCCTTTATGCTCGATCTGGTAAAGTAAAAATTACAAATTAGAAATTAAAAATTAAAAAGTAATCTGAAACCTTAAACTTCCTATAGCGTATATGGTTCCCTGTATTCTTTCGACCTTAGTTTATTTGCTTCAGGATCATTTTTGAATTCTTCCTTTTCAGGATCCCAATCAAGTGATCTTCCTAACCGGTAGGCAATATTTGCCAGGTTACAAACAGAAGCTGAACGGTGTCCAATCTCCACATCACAAATAGGTTTGGTCCTGTTCCGTATTGCCTGTGTCCAGTCTTCATAGTGGTTAGTACTTCTGTACAGCTTTGTGTCATTATCTCCAATGCGCTTATACACAATATTTTCAGGCTTTGACTCAAGGAAAGTGCGACTTACATCAAGGGTTCCCTCGCTTCCGATAAACCGTACAGCCCAATCACGCTTAAAATCTTCATGGAACATTTCTACCCCGTTTTGATAGATAAATTTAAGGCCTCTTACAGCTTTTCTGTCAGCAGGAGGTGTCAGTTTAACCGGTCCGGTGTTATCCATTCCCAGTCCCCATTGTGCAGTGTCGAACATATGTGCACCCCAGTCAGACAGTATTCCACCTCCATACTCGCGGTATTCTCGCCACATTGGCCAGCCTTGTGCAGTTATTGGAGGTGACAGGATCGGGTTATAAGAACGCAACTGTGCCGGTCCAAGCCAGCGGTCCCAGTTAAGGTAACCGGGAGTAGGTTTTCCTTTGAGTTTACATTCGATTGCCGGATCTCCAACATTAACAAGTATCTTTTTTATCTCACCCAGGTAATTGTTCCTGACCAGTTCACAGGCATGGCGGAATGGCCACCACGATCGCTGCATACTTCCGGTTTGGAAAACGCGGTTGTATTTACGGGTTGCTTCCACCATTGCTCTGCCTTCTTCAATTGTATGAGCCATAGGTTTTTCACAAAATACATCCTTGCCGGCTTTCATGGCTGCAATAGCCGGGATCGCATGCCAGTGATCCGGTGTTACAATAATTACTGCGTCGATATCCGTCCGTGAAATCAGATCTTCATACTTCTCGTACTCAATACACCCGTTATATTTTCTTATCCCGGCTTTTGCCGCATAAAACAGTTCTGCCTGTTTTTTAAATTTATTAAGTTTCTGACTGTCAACATCACAACATGCTGTAATCTGAACATCAGGCAGGTTGGCAAATTGTTCAAATAACCCTCCTGCTTGTTTTCCCGTACCGATAAACCCGATATTGATCTTATCACCGGGTGATACATAGCCTTTACCACCCAGAACTTTTCGGGGGACAAGTGTGAAAGCACCTGCAGCAAGGGTTGAACTAAGCAGAAAACTTCTGCGTGTGATCGGGTTGGATTGTTTTTTATTTTTCACTATTATAAAATTAAGTTAAACATTTGTATTTTAAGAAGAATTTTTAAAAGTTATTATTCATGAGATAAATATCCGGTTTTAAAATCCGGATTAATATACAAAGAATTCATTAAAAAGCTTAAGAATAACAAACTCATAATTGTTTAAATCATCTATTTATATTTTTCCCCCCCATTTTTCCACTATTCCATTATTCCACCTGACACTTACTTAATTTTTCGGATGAACCATATATTTAGTTTAAACAAGTGAACATAATAAAAAGATATGTATGTTTACAAATTCACAAACCTTGTGTTATTAGTTCATAAATAGCACAACTTGCTTTTTCCTACAGTTTGTAATATTATGTTTATATGAGTAAATCAAAGAAGAGTGCAGGGATCTTTCAGCGGATGTTGAATTGGACAGAATGGGCTGGTAACGCATTACCACATCCGGCCACACTATTTGCACTATTTGCCCTGGCTGCACTTGTGTTTTCGGCTGTAGGCTATGTATTAGGATGGGAGGTTATTCATCCGGGAACCAAAGAAATTGTCAGACCGGTTAATCTTTTATCGCAGGATGGTATTCATCGTATTTTGCTTGAAATGGTGGATAATTTTACGGGATTTGCTCCTTTGGGAATTGTGCTGGTTGCCATGCTTGGTATCGGTATTGCTGAACAAAGCGGACTGATAAATGCTGTTATCCGGATGATGGTATTGAATTCTCACGGACGCCTGCTGACGTTTGTAATTGTTTTTACCGGTATATTATCGAATGTTGCATCGGATGTTGGATATGTTTTGCTAATACCGCTTGCCGGTGTGATTTTTCTGGCTGTGGGCAGACACCCTGTGGCCGGTATGGCAGCTGCTTTTGCCGGTGTATCAGGTGGATTCAGTGCCAATTTGGTTCTGGGAACCGTTGATCCTTTACTTGCCGGATTGTCTGAGGAAGCAGCAAGGATCCTTGATCCTGCATATGAAGTGAATCCTACTGCCAATTACTTCTTTATGGTAGCATCCACCTTTGTCATTGCTTTTACAGGCACGTTTGTAACTGAAAGAATTGTTGAACCAAGGCTGGGTAAATATACAGGTGAGGCTGAAGAAAAAGACAATTCCTTCGATAAACTTTCAAAAATTGAGAGAAAAGGATTACTGATTGCTTTCCTCACTCTGATAGCCATCATATTCATAACTATTATCGGGATTTTTCCTGAAGATGGTTTCTTCAGGGGAAGTGACGGAGGAATGCTCAGTTCACCACTGATCCGCGGAGTTGTTGCTATGTTGTTTATTACTGCCGGTGCAACGGGACTCGCTTATGGTTTTACCACGGGGGTCTTTAAAAATGATGCGGATGTTATGAAAGGTATGGCTGCTTCCATGAAAACAATGGCTGTTTATCTCGTTCTTGTATTTTTTGCAGCTCAGTTTGTAGCTTATTTCAAGTGGAGCAATCTTGGAATAATTCTGGCTGTTAAGGGAGCCAATCTTCTGATGTCTGCCGACATCGGACTTATTCCTTTGATGATCCTTTTCATCCTGCTTGCTGCCACCATCAATATGCTGATGGGAAGTGCGTCAGCAAAATGGGCTATCATCGCACCGATTTTTATTCCTATGTTTATGATCATGGGTTATTCGCCGGAATTGTCTCAGGTTGTGTATCGTATTGGCGATAGTGTGACCAATGTGATCTCTCCTATGATGAGTTTCTTTGCTCTGATCATTGCTTTTATCCAGAAATATGAACCAAAAGCAGGGATAGGAACTATAATTGCGGCTATGGTCCCTTATTCCATTGCTTTCCTGGTTGTTTGGGTTTTGCTTTTAGTGGTTTGGCTGACTTTAGGTATACCGCTTGGTCCGGATGCAGGAATTCACTATACACTGCCCAATTAAATTTTCGTAAAATCATTTAGGGGTTAGTAAATATCAACTAACTTTGTCGTAAATAAATGGAGGATAATTATGTCAGAATTAATTAACAAGGATGAAAAACGAGTGGAAGATTTACTCGCATTTTCTCTCGGAATGATGAGCGCTTTTTTCCACGTTCACCTGCAATAATCGGAAGAGCTGTTCAAAATTGTCATCCACCTGAAAGTGTTCATATAGTTGAAAAAATTATAGCTGCGTTTAAAAATGGCAAAAAAGACAATGCAAAGTTCTGGTTGCAGTTAAAAGGTAAGTTTATTCTAATTCAATATTTTGTACTTAGAAATGATAAGAATGAATATAAAGGTGTTCTTGAAGTAAGTCAGGATGTTACAAGCATTAGGGCACTTGAAGGAGAACAGAGATTATTGGATTGGGATTAGAGGTATTGAATAAATATATGCATCCTGACAAATAATGTTTTGAACAAAAAAACAGAGTACAAGAACTCAATAATGTAATAAAAGAAATGCAAACAGAAAGACAAAAGGAAATAGTTGAAGTTGCCTTAGAGATAATTACAAAAAAAGGGATACAGGGACTGACTATCAAAAACCTGGCAAAAAAAAATTGGTATTTCAGAGCCGGCAATTTACAGGCATTATGATAACAAAATTCATATACTGATTAGGAAACTTATGAATATGATGGCAAATGGAATTTAATAAAAGCCGTTTACGATAATTTTGATACATGGCTTACAGGCACTATTACATTTAAGCATAATAACAATGGGAATTTGACTAAGGGATACTTTAGCGGTAAAAAATTTGATGCTGAGATATTATTTAAAAACGATGAAGTTGGAAACATTGTTAAAATTCACTGGGTATTTTCATTTGGAAAAACCCAAACGTATACTTTTCAATTTGTAAAAATTTACTAAAGCCAAGATTAATTACATTATTAATTCATTAGTAGTCGTTTTCCAGTATTGTAGTGAAGTAGTCAGCTATTTGAAAGTCAATTATCAATTATGATGTAATGAATCCGGACAGGTCGGGCAGAAAATGCAAACGAATAACTTGTCAGCTTCAACTTTTTGTTATATACTAATTTTATTAATGTTTCGCATTTGACAACACATTAATATACAGTTGTTAAGATGAATAATGAATATCGATTAACGAATAACGAATTT
>JADFUQ010000152.1 GCA_015222065.1 Bacteroidota bacterium | reverse complement strand
TTTCGAACCAGTGAAAGTTCCCCGCCGGCAGCAGCTTCAGGTGATATATGGCCAATGGAAAGACCGGATGTTCCGCCAGAGAATCTGCCGTCTGTAATCAGGGCACACTTTTTATCTAAATTCCGCGACTTAATGTATGAAGTCGGGTAGAGCATTTCCTGCATTCCCGGTCCCCCTTTTGGTCCTTCATACCTTATCACAACTACATCACCTGCCTTAACTTCATCGTTTAAAATACCACCGCAAGCTGTCTCCTGTGACTCATATATCCTTGCTTCACCACGGAAATAATAAAGAGAAGGATCAACACCCGCGGTCTTTACAATGCATCCATCCCTTGCAATGTTACCATAAAGAACAGCAAGCCCTCCATCCTGGTTATAAGCGTTCTTAATATCCCTGATGCAACCGTTTTCACGATCTGTGTCAAGGTTACTATATATCTTATCCTGGGAACCCATTTCAAGACTTTTTACATTTCCTGGTGCACTTCTGAAAATATTAATTGCTTCACCTGTAACTGTTTTACTTTGAATATCAAATGCATTGATAGCATCTTTAAGGCTTGGAAAATCAATTCTTCCAACCGAAGTGTGAATAAGCCCTCCCTTTTCAAGTTCTCCCATAATTGACAGGATACCACCGGCTTTATTGACATCCTGAACATGGTAATCTGAGCTGGGTGCCACTTTGCACAATGTTGGTACCTGTCTGGATAACCTGTCAATGTCTGTCATACTGAAATCAACCTCAGCTTCATTAGCAATGGCCAGCAAATGTAATACTGTATTTGTTGAGCCTCCCATGGCAATATCCAGAGACATAGCATTAAGAAATGCCTCCCTTGTTGCAATTGACCTGGGTAAGATAGAGGTATCACTATTCTTATAGTACCGGTAGGTCAATTCAACAATCAGGTTAGCAGCCTGTTCAAGCAATCTGAACCGGTTTTTATGAGTAGCAACAATTGTTCCGTTTCCGGGAAGAGCAAGGCCGAGGGCTTCATTAAGGCAGTTCATGGAATTCGCAGTAAACATACCTGAACAGGAACCGCAAGTTGGACAGGCAACCTTTTCAATCTCATTTAGAAAAGAATCACTCACAGATGGATCTCCGGCCAGGACCATTGCATCAACAAGGTCATAATGTTTGTTTTTAATAACTCCGGCTTCCATTGGTCCGCCGGAAACAAAAACTGTTGGGATATTCAGTCTCATCGCTGCCATCAGCATCCCGGGAGTAATCTTATCACAATTACTTATACATACCATGGCATCTGCCATATGAGCATTACAAACATATTCAATGCTATCAGCAATCAGTTCACGGGAGGGAAGTGAGTAGAGCATTCCTTCATGGCCCATTGCAATACCATCATCAATTGCAATAGTATTGAATTCAGCGGCAAAGCAACCGTGCTTTTCTATCAATGACTTTACAAGCTGACCTGCATTGTGCAGATGAGTATGGCCGGGAACAAACTGTGAAAAAGAATTAACAATAGCAATTATAGGCTTACCAAATTGCTCTTCTTTCATCCCGTTAGCGCGCCATAGACTTCTTGCTCCGGCCATATTTCTTCCTGCTGTTGTACGATGACTTCTTAATTCCATTGTTTTATTTATTGACAAAAAAAGCCGCTCTCTTTCTGTGAGAACGGCTTTATTTTTTATTGTTTTTTTAAAACATACCCTTCCCACCTTCAATATCCGTAAAGGATACTAATAATAAAAAGGTTGAGAATGAAGGTATTTTTATACATTTTCTACTTGAATTTGAACGTCAAATGTAGAAATAAATTTTTTAGTTTGAAATATAATGGTAAAAAAAATAATAATTTATAAAATTGAAAAGGCAACGGTAACACCTGCCATAACAATTGTAACCATACTCATTAGTTTGATCAGTATGTTAAGGCTTGGTCCGGAGGTGTCTTTAAACGGGTCTCCGATAGTATCACCGATAACAGCAGCTTTATGTGATTCGGATCCTTTTCCTCCAAGATGACCCGATTCGATATATTTTTTAGCATTATCCCAGGCACCACCTGTATTAGCCATAAATACTGCCATCACAAATCCGGTTCCCAGTCCGCCAACAAGTAATCCAATAGCCCCGGGGACACCAAATATCAATCCAACCAGTACTGGAACAATGATTGCAAGAAAAGATGGCAGGATCATTTCAATCTGGGCACCTTTTGTTGAAATAGCTACACACTTGGCATACTCAGGTTCAGTTTTACCCTCCATAATACCCGCGATCTCCCTGAATTGGCGTCGAACTTCAGCGACCATTTTTGCGGCAGCTCTTCCAACAGCATTCATTGTCAATCCGCAGAAGAGGAAAACCATCATTGAACCGATAAAAACACCAACTAAGACTATAGGATTCATCAGGTGTACCTGGAAGTATGTCATAAAGTCACCCATTGTGATACTATTAAGCTGAAAAGGATCGGTTATTTCAACTCCGTTAGGGAAGATGTATGAGGTAGTACTTTCAAAAAGTCTGTGGATGCCAACTTTAAGTTCTTCAATGTATGAAGCCAGCAGTGCTAAAGCTGTAAGAGCGGCTGATCCGATCGCAAATCCTTTTCCGGTAGCAGCAGTTGTATTTCCTAACGAATCAAGGGCATCCGTCCTTTTTCTTACTTCAGGATCCAGTTTACTCATTTCTGCATTTCCTCCGGCATTATCAGCTACCGGGCCATAAGCATCGGAAGCCAGAGTGATTCCCAGTGTTGACAGCATACCAACTGCAGCAATACCAATTCCATACAAACCCATCTTTGAATTGGCTAAATCACCACCTGAAGCAAATAGAAAAGAAAAAATAATTCCCAGAACTACAGCGATGACAGGTATGAAAGATGATATCATTCCAATCCCAAGTCCGGAGATGATCAATGTGGCTGGCCCGGTATCAGAACTCTTGGCAATCTTTCGTGTAGGTTTATACTCCTCTGAAGTGAAATACTCGGTTGATTTACCAATAACTATTCCGACCAAAAGGCCTACGACCATTGCTAACCAAACACCTACCCAGTTTTGGATATTAAGTAACCACAAAACACTAAAAGCTCCAAGAACAATAAGAATTGAACTTGTATTAATACCCAGGGAAAGTGAATTAAGTAAATTCTTTTGGGTAGCTCCTTCTTTAGTTTTCACCATATATATTCCCAGAATAGATAGTACAATTCCCACAGCAGCGATAAGCATTGGTGCGATTACTGCTTTGAACTGTGTTTCGGTTTCACCAATAAATGCAGCTGCTCCCAATGCGGCAGTAGCAAGTATAGAACCACAGTAGGATTCGTACAGGTCTGCTCCCATACCGGCTACGTCACCAACATTATCACCAACATTATCAGCAATTGTGGCAGGGTTCCTGGGATCATCCTCAGGAATTCCCGCTTCTATTTTTCCAACAAGGTCAGCCCCAACGTCAGCCGCCTTAGTAAATATTCCGCCACCAACCCTGGCAAACAATGCTTGTGCAGAAGCCCCCATACCGAATGTCAGCATGGTAGTGGTTATTATCTGGAGATGATGTGAATTCTCGGCTGCAGGGTAAACAGCATTAAGTACTATGAACCAGATGGAAATATCCAGAAGTCCGAGACCTACAACAACAAGACCCATTACAGCTCCGCTGCGAAAAGCGACTTTTAAACCCTGGTTCAAAGACCTTCTTGCGGCATTGGTAGTTCTTGCAGAGGCATACGTGGCAGTACGCATTCCGATAAAACCTGCCAGACCTGAAAAAAACCCACCTGTAAGAAAGGCGAATGGAACCCAGCCGTTCTGTAAATGAAAAACATAAGCTAAAACAGCAAAGAGGATTGTCAGAACAAGAAAAAACAGAGCAACAATTTTATATTGTTGTTTAATATATGCCATAGCTCCATTTCTTACATGCTTGGCAATCCTTTTCATTGTATCAGTACCTTCGCTTTCCTTCATAAGCTGATGGAAAAATAACCAGGCAAAAAATAAGGCAAGTACAGATGCAACAGGTACAACCCAGAATAATTTACTTATCATACTAATCAGTCTTTTAATTAAACGTTATAATTATATACTTTGTGCTCACTCTTTATGCTCTAAGGGAAAATACTTTCTGATAAATATTCATTTCAAGAGAAAATATATAATACCCATAAGAGCTGTGCTAAGTATAATAAAATTTTACAGTTGACAAATATAAGAGAATAATTAATGGTTTCAAAAATGAATATTTTAATTCATATTTGCATAGCGTTCAATATTGGGTTTGCTCCGAAAAGTATTTTTGCCCCTAAATCCCCTGAAGGGGACTTCGCGGAGTTCAATGATTTTCAAATAGTTTCCCTTTAGGGGACAGGGACAAAAAAATTAAAAAATAAAATACCACTAAGTCACAAGATTCACAAAGGGGTTTTTCCCTATTGCCTTATCTTTTGTGTATCTTTGCCTGCCCCGTAAGGAAGAATGACTGTACCGGGGTGTCTTTCTAGTAAAGAAATACTTTTCGAAGTGAACTCAATATTTAATATATATATAAACTTGTGATATATGCCTGAAAAATTAGTTATTAATGTTTCGCATTTGACAACACATTAATATACAGTTGTTAAGATGAATAATGAATATCGATTAACGAATAACGAATTT
>JADFUQ010000151.1 GCA_015222065.1 Bacteroidota bacterium | reverse complement strand
TTATTCCATTACCCCATTATTCCAACATTCCATTATTCCATTATTCCATTACCCCATTATTCCAACATTCCATTATTCCATTTCCTCATTTTGGCATAATTAATGTAATATATATTATGAGATTCATTCAATAAATAAAATGGTTATGAAACGGATAGATGACAACGATTTCTTTTTCCAGGAAAGATTCCGGATAGCCAACGATTATATTCAGAAAATTGTTGAATTGAAAAGAGTCAGAACTCCTGATGCAGTCCAAAAAATACTTGATCTGAAGCGTATTATTCGTAGCCTTTACGGTTTATACTAAAAGGACTACTCTTACCATTTACCTGAGTCTTTTATTTCCTTTTATATCCAATTGTTTGCTGTTTTTGTTTGTCGGGGTAGCAGGATGTCATTATGGCTCTATCGTATTGTAATACATCTTGTTACGTAATATCGAAAATGTCATATATAGTGCATACGTAGTGCAAACTATCAAAATCCCCGGTTTATTTTAATTATTCTGAGAAGCTGCATTTAATTTGTAACAATCCTTGGACTGTTTATCTATTTCCTGGTAAATACCAATGTATTCATCTGAAGTTAATGGTATGAGTATAACCCTTTTTATGTTTTCTATAATAAACGTTTACAAACGACTATAAACGTTTAATCACCGACTATTTAATTTGTGACGCTTAATTTTACCGGAAAAGAAAAAGCCATGACTATAATTTATGTAAAAACCGTTATCCACAGGAACGAAAAAAGAATAAAGTTGATTTTTGATTATGATGCAGGACTTATCCGTGAAGTTAGAAAAATACCTGGTTGTAGGTGGAGCCAAACGATGTGCTGCTGGCATATTCCTTTCAGGATGGATTATCTAACTTATCTGGTTGAACAGTTAGGAAATTTTGAGATAGTATATAAAGAACCTCCTTTACAATTGAGAGGTGGATTAAAAGCATCAGACATTGAACGAAAGAAAATCAATGTTATCTACAATAAACGTGAAGGATTGTATTACATCAAGATACCTTTTTACAAAAAGGATGAAATCAAGAAACTTGAAGGAGCCTGGTGGCATCCGGGAGCAAAAGAATGGTCGGTATATGCAAACCAGGAAAACCGGCACCAGCTTAAGGAAATATTTAAGCAGGAAAATTATATTTTATCTTTTGTTGAAGATGAAGCAGATATACCGAAAAAAACAATAAGTAAAAAGAAACCTATCCCGGAACTGGTTGAAAAAAAGTTTGAAGATGAAATGATCATTAGGAATAAAAGCCACAGAACCATTGCAACATACAAGAGTTTGGTCAATCAGTTTCTGAACCATTTTCAGGGATCGAAAATAAAAATGCTACCGGCAGAAAAAATCAAGGAATATATTCTGGAAAGATTAAATATTGATCACTATTCCAGATCCTATCAAAATCAATTGATCAATGCATTGAAGAGGTATTATGAATATGTTCACAACAGAGAATTTGAGGATTTTGATTTACCCAGACCAAAAAAAAGGCAAAGATTACCAAATATTATATCGAGGGAAGATATACAGAGGATGCTTGACGTAACAAGGAACATGAAACATAAAACCTTAATAAGTATATTATATGGTTGTGGATTAAGGCTGAGTGAAGTGATAAGTTTGAAAATGGAGGAGATTGATTTCAATATGAAAGTTATGTACGTAACAGGAAAAGGTGATAAGCAGAGAATGATTCCTATTGGGAACAATTTGGGCAAACAAATAAAGACATACCAGAAAAGTTATTTACCAAAAGTTTACCTTTTTAATGGACAAAACTCTTTGAAATATTCTGGAAAAAGTATTCAGAGTATAGTACAAAATAAAGCTCTGGAAGTTGGTATTAAGAAAAAGGTCACTCCCCATACGCTAAGGCACAGTTATGCAACACATCTACTGGAAGATGGTGTTGATTTAAGAGTAATACAAGAACTACTGGGGCATGCAAGCAGTAAAACAACAGAGATTTATACTTATGTAAGCAGAAAGAATCTAATGAACATAAGAAATCCTTTGGATAATTTAAGAATATGAGGTAAATTGACATTTTAAATAAAACGGACAAAACATTCGTTTTA
>JADFUQ010000150.1 GCA_015222065.1 Bacteroidota bacterium | reverse complement strand
AATCCGGCTTTCCTGAATATCTCAATTATTCTTACTTGCTCATTTTCCCAGCATAACTCCTCCCTTGCTTTGTGCAGATTTTTTTTCCATAACTGCATTCTATCCATATCTGAAAACATGTTCTTCAATTTTGAAGCAATATGTTCGGGATTGTGGTTATCAATAATATCACCGATATTATAGGATCTAACAATATTTTCTACCTCAACAATTTTTGAAGCAAGTACAGGCACACCTGCCTGAATGTAGTCAAACAATTTATTTGGTAAACTGTATTTGTAATTAAGGTTTGTATCCTTATCCAGTGTAATCCCCACATCAGCAGCACATGTAAAATTCATTAAAATATTATGAGGTATTTTTTCCATAAACATTACCTTGCTTTGGAGTCCATGTTCAGAAACCATTTGCTTGAGGTTCTTAACTATATCTCCATCACCTATAATCATAAGAATAAAATTATCAAGATACTGCATTGAAAGGACAGCTTCTTCAGCACCTCTATCGATATTAATACCTGAACCCTGAAGAATAACAATAAACCGGTTTGCGGGAAGACCCAGTCGATTTCTTGAACAATTCCCCGATCTGTTCCACATATTAGATATATTTCTTACAATCCCGACATTAACGTTATATTTTTCCTCATATATTCGTGCAATAGACTGGTTTACAGTATATATATGCTCTAATTTCGGGAAAATCCATCTTTCTATTGTCTGCCATACTTTACGCACAAATGGTCGGTTTTGGATTTCCGGAACACCGGTAAAATATTCATGCGAATCATAAATCAGTGTCACCTTTCTTATTCGTGAAACCAGGTAGTTTGCCAAAAGGGTATCGAGATCATTTGCCAGAAGAATATCAACTTTTCTGAAAAGCAGAAAAACAAAGAGCCTGATGTTGAAAAATGCATACAGAAACGGGCCCTTATTGAAAATCATCCTGAAGCGTTTAACCTTGTAAGGCAAATGATTACAAGACATTCTATTACCCAACTGTCTGCCAACAACCAGTATCTCAGCACCTTCCTGTAATAAAGTTCCAGCTACACGGTTTACTCGTTGATCAAAGACAATATTATTAATAACTGAAAAAATCACCCGTTTTTTCATAGGTTAAGTCACCAAGGAATTAGTTTTATTGATTATCGAATTTACAAATTCTTTTATTAATAATAATAGAATAAACATGCATTCTTTACCTTTACAAACAAATTTATTATTTATGTTAAAGATTTTTAGACATTATCCACTACACAAACATAATACTTTCAGGATTAAAGTATCAGCAAAATTCTATGCTGTCCCGGAAACTTCGGGTGAATTAATTACAATCCTACGAAAATACCGGAAACCTGATCAGGACCTGTTGATTATAGGAGAAGGAAGTAATATACTGTTAACCAACGATTTTCAAGGCTTAATCATTCGTCCTGATATCAAAGGTATTGAGATACTGGATAAGTCATCTGATAACGCGATAATAAAAGTGTGGGCCGGGGAAAACTGGGACAATTTTGTTGTTTACTGTATTAGCAATGGATTTGGCGGAGTAGAAAATCTTTCATGGATCCCCGGCTCTGTTGGTGCATGTCCGATACAGAATATTGGAGCGTACGGGGCTGAGGTAAAAAATGTGATTGAATCTGTAACAGGTATTTTGACAGATAGTCTTGAACAAATAACATTTACACGGGACAAATGTAATTTTGGATATAGAAACAGTATTTTCAAGCAGGAGTTAAAAGGCCGATTCATTATTACCAATGTAATTTTCAAACTCAGCAGAAATCCGGTTTTCAATACTGCATATGGCAAGTTACAAGATGAACTTGCAGGAAACAAAGAAACAGACCTTCAATCGATACGACAGGCAGTAATTAAGATCAGAAAGGATAAACTCCCTGATCCTGACAAATTCGGGAGTGCCGGTAGTTTTTTCAGGAATCCGGTTATAAGCAAGAACAAATTTAATAATCTAAGATCAGATTATCCTGATATCCCTGCTTACCCAGTAAATATACAGGATGTAAAAGTTGCTGCGGGATGGTTAATTGAGAAAGCAGGCTGGGCAGGAAAACGAACCGGTGATGCAGGAGTATATAATAAACAAGCACTTATTCTGCTAAACTACGGATCAGCCACAGGTAAGCAGATCAAGGAACTGGCAGAAAAAATCATGATATCCGTAAACAAAAAGTTTGGAATCGATCTGCAAACTGAAGTAAACATTATATAGAAACAAGGCAAAAGCTTGCCACGTGAAATGCGACAGAGGAGCATATTTCACTGTGGGCAAAAGCTTGCCCTGTGAAATGCGACGTAGGAGCTATTTCTACAGGGCAGGCATTATTCCATTATTCCAATCTTCCTGAATTCTTCCGGAACAATGGTTTCATATGTCTTTTTTAATATATCACCTGCTTTCGCGCTGGTTTTTGCCTCAGCATATGTTCTCAGCAAAGGTTCAGTACCGGAAGGTCTTATCATAACCCATTCTTCTTCATTAAAAAAGAACTTATACCCGTCAAGATCTTCAACTTTTAAAACCTTGTAAGGTCCAAAAGAATTATATTCTCTGTTTTCACAATTCCGTACAATCTCATTTTTCAATTGAGGATTAATGTGCAGATCGGATCTTTCAAAGGCAAATTCTCCAGTGATTTTATAAACTTCCTTAATTAATTCTTTGAGGCTCTTACCTGTGTTTATTATGAATTGCCAGATAGTAAGTCCCATCCATATACCATCTCTTTCCGGGATATGTCCTATAACAGAAATTCCACCTGACTCCTCCCCTCCTACCAGTACCTCCTCATTAAGCATTACTTCACATATCTGCTTAAACCCAATTTTAACCCTTTGTACTTCCAGACCATAGTGTTGACAAAGTTTTTCAACTTTTATTGTTGAAGAAAAGCCTGTCACTACTTTTCCTTTGAGTTTCCTGTACCTGGCCAGGTAATGAATAAGCAATAACATAATATGGTGAGAATCGACATATTCTCCATCTTCATCATACATAGCAATTCTGTCTGCGTCACCATCCACCGCGAGCCCACTAGTAATTTTTTTTGATTTTTTAATCATTTCCGAGAATTCACCAAGGTTCCTGTGAAGTGGTTCCGGGGGAATTCCGTTGAAAAACGGGTTAATTTCACAATGTAATTTTCTTATATCCGGGAGAAGTTTCTTTACCACATTTTGTCCCGATCCATACATAGCATCAAAAGCAAAAGAGGAAGAATTTTCACGCAATTTTTTCAGGTTAAACGAATCATTAACTGCTTCTATATATAAATTCTCGAGATCAAAATATGATATGAGCCCCGCTTTAATCTCTTCTTCCAGATAAATCGAATCAAGGTTTATCTCATCTATTGTTGGTATAAGATCTTCAACATCTTTAATGTCACGATCAAGCAGTGGACCTCCATATTCACCTTTTAGCTTATACCCATTATATTCCGGGGAATTATGACTTGCAGTAATAACCACACCCAATTTTGCATTTAACCGGATTATTCCGAGTGATACCATAGGAGTTGTAACAATACCTTCAGAAATGTAAACCTTAATATTATTACGGGCAAATACCTTGGCAGCCGTTTCGGCAAATAACTTCCCTCCGAAACGGGTATCATAGCCAATTACGACTGACGGATCGGAATAATTGCTCAATATCCAAAGAGCGGCAGCCTTACTAACCTTAGCAACATTTTCGACCGTAAAATTCTTCGCAATTACTGCACGCCAGCCATCTGTTCCGAATTTGATTCTATGCATATTAACTCAAATTTATTAATTGTAACTAATCAGTACTTAAAGTGAAACTATGCTTCGACTTTGCTCAGCATAAAAAGTTAAGAGTGCCTAAAGTTTTGAGTGCCTAAAGATATTAAAGGTAGATAAAACTTTAAACATTTTAGCATTTTAGCATTTTAAACTTAAGGCACTGAATAGTTACTAATTAATGTTTCGCATTTGACAACACATTAATATACAGTTGTTAAGATGAATAATGAATATCGATTAACGAATAACGAATTT
>JADFUQ010000149.1 GCA_015222065.1 Bacteroidota bacterium | reverse complement strand
AAATTCGTTATTCGTTAATCGATATTCATTATTCATCTTAACAACTGTATATTAATGTGTTGTCAAATGCGAAACATTAATTATTAAGTATTCACTCACTTACTCATTTCTTCACTTCATTTCAGCAAAATATTTATAGAATAATGGAATTGTTTCAATCCCTTTAAAGAAATTAAACAATGGATAGTTTTCGTTTGGTGAATGAATTGCATCAGAATCCAGGCCAAATCCAAGGAGTATGGATTTCACTTCCAGTACCTCTTCAAAATCGGCAACTATAGGGATACTTCCACCACTTCTTACAGGTATTGGTTTTTTACCAAAAGTATCTTCACAAGCCTTACTGGCAGCCAGATAAGCCGGGATATTTATGGGTGATACATACCCCTCTCCACCATGTAAGCTATGTACTTTTACCCTAACTCCTTCAGGAGCAATTGACTTAAAATGATCCTCGAATAACTTGTCTATCTTCTTTGATTTCTGATCAGGTACCAGTCTCATAGATATTTTTGCTGATGCTTTTGATGGGAGAATTGTTTTTGCACCTTCTTCTGTATATCCCCCCCATATGCCATTTACATCAAGAGAAGGTCTGATGCCAAGTCTTTCGATAGTAGTATATCCTTTCTCGCCGGCAACTTCGTCAACATTTATTGATTTCTTAAATTCATCAATATTGAATGGTCTTTTATTTAATTCTTTTCGTTCTTCATCTGTTGCTGTTAAAACATCATCATAGAATCCCTTAATTGTTATTATACCATCTTTGTCGGTAAGTGAGGCAATCATTTTACTCAGAATATTCACCGGATTAGCAACTGCTCCGCCGTAAAGTCCGGAATGGAGATCCCTGTCAGGGCCTGTCACTTCCACTTCCATATAGCTCAAACCTCTTAAACCTATAGTAATTGAAGGAATATCCTGTGATATCATGGTAGTATCAGAAACCAGGATCACATCACAGGCTAACATATCTTTAAATTTTTTACAAAATATTTTCAGGTTAGGAGAACCTACTTCCTCTTCTCCTTCTATCATAAATTTTACATTACATGGCAATGTTTCCGTTCTTATCATATACTCGAACGCTTTCAGATGCATGAATAACTGACCTTTATCATCATCAGCACCTCTGGCATAGATCTTTCCATCACGTATCTCCGGTTCAAAAGGATCGGAGTCCCATTTATCAAGTGGATCAGCAGGCTGAACATCATAATGTCCATACACAAGAACGGTTGGTTTATCCTTCCCAATTATTTTTTCACCATAGACTACAGGGTGACCATCGGTTTTATAAACTTCAGCTTTATCGACACCTGCCTTAAGAAGCTGATCTGTAATGTATTTCGTGGCCCTGAACATGTCATTTTTATTCTCAGCTTTTGAACTTACAGATGGAATTCTTATAAGATCAAACAGTTCTTCCAGGAATCTTTCTTTATTTTCCTCAATATAATTTTTTATAGTTTCCATAATTCTATTTTAATATTAGTATTGCTTAAGCACTTATTTGTTTCTTATCCAATAAACTTGCAGCTTTTTCCAGTTTTCTGTACCATCTTTTTCCATATACTCTTACAAGGGCCTCTTTAAGAAACTTGTAAACAGGCATGTTCTTCTTAATTCCAAGGATCCTCGCAGGCTGGCAGATAGCCCATTTCTCATAATTAACAGCTTCAAAATCGGGATATTTCTTCCTTCTTACAGGGAATAAATGGCATGACACAGGTTTCCTGAATCTAATTTTATTCTCTAACCAGGCTTTTTCAATGCCACATCTGTAAATACCATCCTCCATATAAGTATATGCACATTCTTTACCCTCTATCAGTGGTGTTACCAAATCTCCATCATCATCCTTAATAAAGGCTCCCTGCTTTTCAATAGCAAGTATTCCCTCTTTCCTAAGATAAGGTTTTATTTTCTGAAAATCTTTATTAAGTTTTTGTCCTTCATCTTCATCCAGTGGTGCACCTGAGTCGCCATAGCGACAACAAGCCCCTTTGCATTTTGTTATGTTGCATATAAACTTCTGCTCCAGCAGGTCCAAACTAATTATTGTATGATCTATTTTTAACAAATCTCCGTCAATTGGATATTTTACTTAACAAGCACTTTCCCATTCATTTCTTCAGGGATATCCAGTCCCATCATTGTAAGGATTGTCGGAGCTACATCCGCGAGTATTCCTTCTTCCACTGATTGATACCGGTCACTTACGATAATACATGGAACGGGATTCAGAGAATGAGCAGTATTTGGTGATCCATCGGAATTAAGGGCATTATCAGCATTACCATGATCGGCAATTATCATTGTATCATATCCGTTCGACCGGGCAGCATCAACAACTTCACCTACGCATTCGTCCACTGCTTCAACAGCTTTTTTAATAGCATCATAAACGCCGGTATGTCCAACCATATCACCATTAGCAAAATTCAGGCATACAAAATCAACTTCACTTTTATTTAACTCATTTACAATTGCATCTTTTACTTTATAGGCATTCATCTCAGGTTGCAGATCGTATGTAGCAACTTTAGGAGAAGGGATCAATATGCGTTTCTCATTTTCGAATTCATCTTCCCTTCCTCCTGAAAAGAAAAAAGTAACATGAGCATATTTTTCAGTTTCCGCAATCCGGATCTGCTTTTTATCATTCTTCGCAATAATCTCACCAAGTGTATTTGTAATATCATGTTTGTCAAAAACAACTTTAACCCCTGTGAAACTTTCATCATATTGTGTAAGGGTATAGTACCTTAAATCAATTACTGACATACCATACTCCGGTATTTTCTCCTGTGTCAGAGCAATTGTCATTTGCCGGAGGCGGTCGGTCCTGAAGTTAAAACATATCACAACATCGCCTTCTTCAATCAGCGCAACAGGTTTATCGTTTTTATCAACACAAACAACCGGTTTTATAAATTCATCCGTAATACCCTGATCGTATGATTCCTGAATAGACTGAATAATGTTATGTGCCGGTTTGCCTTTTCCTTTCACCATTAAGTCATATCCTTCCCTGATCCTTTCCCAGCGTTTATCACGATCCATGGAGTAATATCTTCCAACGAGACTGGCAATTTTCACAGATGATCCTTCAAGATATTCAAGCAATTCTTTAATAAAACCTTTCCCACTTCTTGGGTCAGTATCCCTGCCATCCGTAAGTGCATGAATATAAACATCTTTAAGTCCAAATGATGTTGCCATATCGCATAACTTATACAAATGGTTTTGTGATGCATGAACACCTCCATGTCCGATAAGTCCGAGGAAATGTACTTTTTTCCTGCTTTCTTTTGCATAAGTGAAAGCCTCAACCAGTTTGGAGTTCCGCATAATTGAATCATCCTTAACAGCATTATTTATACGTACAAAATCCTGATAAATAATTCTACCGGCACCAATATTCATATGCCCTACTTCAGAATTGCCCATTTGTCCATCGGGAAGACCAACATTCTCTCCTGAAGTGTGCAACTGTGAATGTGGATATTTTTTATATAATCTATCCATATTAGGGGTTTCAGCATGGTAAATTACATCAGCCTTTGATTTATTACCTATTCCCCATCCATCTAATATCATTAAAAGTGTTTTCTTCTTTATCATAATTCAATTCTGTTAATATTACCAACATGATCACTTTACATATATACAACTTGTCTCTTTCAATTATTGCATATATTTTTCAGAGAGAATACAAAAGTATCCATTTTCCTGAGTTTCGCAATGCAACACCCGGAATCAATCCAATATTAATTGTTTTTGATTTATATTTAAAACTTAATCCTACCAAAGAATTCAAGGAAAGGGAAAAACTAACTGAGTAGTTTAACAACAGATGAAATTTTAAGGGTTATTGCTTCAACTGTATGGTGTGCCATTTTATAGTATTTTTCTCTCTCTTTCAACGTAATTGCAATATAGTTTTTGAGTTTATTCCCGGGAATTTCTTTTAAAAGAGGTCTGTTATCAGGTGAATTGAGAAGCCGTGAGTGCAATACTCCAACCGGCATTTGCAGATAAATGGTAATCCCATTTTCATTCATCATGGACATATTGTAAAAGAAGCATGGTGTACCGCCGCCACAGCTTAAAATAAAATTATCTTTTTCAATAATTTCCTTTAACAAGCGGTGCTCTGTTTCGCGGAAATAATCTTCTCCCTCATCATTGAAGATATCTTTAACTGTCTTACCCTCTCTTGTTTGAATGTATTTATCCAGATCAATAAAATTCAAACCTGTTGCTGAAGAGAGCTTTCTCCCAACAGTAGATTTTCCACTTCCCATAAAACCAATTAAAAAAACTCTCAAATCAAACAGAATTACATTTCAAGTCGCATTTGTCCTGAATCATCGTTTTGGTTACCGGTAGCAGGTACAGATTTGTCTTCTTCATCAATTTGCTCAACGGGTTCCCCGGAACTTTCGTTTTTAACAACAGGCTCCATTTCATTGATGTTTTCAACATAAAAATTGGACAATCTTTTCCCCTTGGCTTTATAACTTTTTACACCAATAAATTCAGCTACTTCTATAATCTCATTGCCTTTGTTTTTATTCTTTCCCCCGAATTCAATTTCAAAACGGGGATATTCAACCTCAGTAACACTTATTAGCTTAGTTTCATGATTCTCATTCAAAAAATCAACTAATTTTGTAACAGGTTCAATATTAAACCTTTTAACATAGTAAAATTCCTGCTCAGCATCCCAGTAAATAACAGAGAATAATTTCTGAGGTTTAAACTTTTCGAGTAGCAAAACATCATCCTCAAAATGATTGTTCAGATCAAAGGTAGCTAAACGATACATCCCACTTCTGGTCATTACTAAAATTTTGTTATCGCTGCTAAATTCTCCCAAAAACCTGCCATAACCTTCAGCATTCAAACGTTTAACCTCCTCATCATACCAGATTTTACGCCCCCCCAGGGTAGATTCCCCTTTTTCTTTCATTAATATTTTATGAACCGGATGTTTTGTAAGAATATTACCTATTGAACCCGTCCCCTTAATTGCCAATTCACTAAAATCAAATTCAATAACAGTTCTTTTCAGGCGTGGTTTCGGTTTAAGGGAAACTTTAATAACCTCCGCTTCTCCATTAGGATTTGAACTGAAGTAGAGTATTTTTGAGTTAGGTGTCCCTTTGGTAATATGATATTCCTTATCACGGGTAATGGCTGTTATAGCACATCGTTTTATCATAGTATTTCCCATCCTTCCATCCCTGTAAACTACGTTAAATATCCCGCGTTTGTCATTCTTTTTAAAGATTGCAACATGAATAATATCTTTCCCTACAAATTTTTTATCCTCAACCTTTGAAACAACATAAGTTCCATCCCCGCGAAAAATAATGATATCGTCAATATCAGAGCAATCGCAAACAAATTCATCCTTTTTCAATCCTGTGCCAATAAAACCTTCTTTACGGTTAACAAATAATTTGGCATTAGATGCTGCAACTTTCGCGGCAACAATTGTATCAAAATTCCTGATCTCTGTCTTTCTCTCTTTCCCCTTGCCATACTTTTTCTTTATCTGTTTAAAATAATTAATAGTAAAAGGAATAATGTTTGCAAGATGATTTTTTACTTCATCAATTTCTACCTCAAGTCCTTTTATATATTCATCTGCCTTTTTTGAATCATATTTTGAAATTCTTTTAATTTTGATCTCTGTCAGATAAATAATATCGTCCCTGGTAACTTCTCTGACAAGGTATTTCTTAAAAAGTTCCAGTCCTTTGTCAATTGTCTCGATAATAGATTCCCAGGTTTCACAATCTTCTATATCAATATATATTCTGTTCTCAATAAAGATTTTTTCGAGTGAAGATAAATGCCAGGCATCTTCAAGCTCCTGTTTCCTTATTTCAAGTTCTTTTGTCAGAAGGTTAACAGTATTATTTGCAGAATATCTCAGCATTTCGCTAACCCCGGGGAAAACCGGTTTGTCATCCTTTATTACACAGGAGTTTGGTGAGATTGAAATTTCACAATCGGTAAAAGCATACAGGGCATCTATGGTTTTATCTGTTGATGTACCGGCCGCCAGATAAACAATTATTTCTACTTCATCTGCTGTATTATCATCTATTTTTTTAATCTTTATTTTTCCCTTATCATTTGCTTTAAGAATAGAATCAATCAGTACCGTTGTCGTTTTCCCATAAGGCAGATCGGTAATAACCAAACTTTTATTATCCCGTTTGGTTATTCTTGTTCTCAACCGCACTACTCCTCCCCGTAAACCATCATTATATTTAGAAAAATCAGCCCATCCACCTGTTAAGAAGTCAGGAAATATTTCAAAAGGTTTCCTCTGAAGATAGTTAACAGAAGCATCAATAAGTTCATTAAAATTGTGAGGCAGTATTTTTGATGCTAAACCTACTGCAATTCCTTCAACACCCTGAGCAAGTAGCAAGGGAAACTTCACCGGAAGCATTTTAGGCTCTTTGTTCCTGCCATCGTATGAATTTTTCCAATCTGTTATTTTAGGACTAAAAACTACATCCAGTGCAAATTTGGACAACCTTGCTTCGATATATCTTGGAGCAGCGGCGCTGTCACCTGTTAGTACATTACCCCAGTTTCCCTGGGCATCAATTAAAAGCTCTTTTTGTCCCAGTTGAACAAGAGCATCTCCAATGGATGCATCTCCATGGGGATGGAATTGCATAGTATGTCCGATAATATTTGCCACCTTATTGTACCTTCCATCATCCATCCGTTTCATTGCATGCAGGATCCGTCTCTGAACAGGCTTTAATCCATCGGAAATATAAGGCACAGCCCTTTCAAGTATAACATAAGAAGCATAGTCAAGGAACCAGTCCTGGTACATCCCTGACAGGTTTGCCATCTTGTGAAGGTCTCCATTGGTTTGTATCCAGTCGGGTAGTTCTCCGTTTGACCTGCTCTTTTCACTCACATTATTATTCTTATCACTTTCTTTCATAAGTTCATAGTCCATAAAACAGGACCAAACAATTTATCATTGTGTCTCGTATTAAAGTCGTTTTAATGGCTTTAATACATCATTATCTTCTGACCATTTTCGTTGGCCTTTTTTGAATATCGAACACCGAACACCGATTAACGATTTCTGATTTATTTACGAATAAGGATTTTTTTATTGATCCTGATTTTTT
>JADFUQ010000148.1 GCA_015222065.1 Bacteroidota bacterium | reverse complement strand
TGATATTATGCACTTTATGCAAATTATTGTTTTTGTAACTAATTAAGATATAAGTATTTATTTCATCTGCGAAACGTTAGTTAGTTACTAATATTAATAATGCATGGGATTCAAGAGATCTTCTTGAAAGACCAACAATATTGTCAGGCAATCAGGGATGTGGTTGACTTACTTGATAAAGGTAAAGTAAGAGTTGCTAAACCTGCAGAAAATAGTTGGAAAGTAAATGAATGGGTGAAAAAGGCAATGATTCTGTATTTTTTAATACAAGAAATAAAAGTCACCACTATTCCCCCATTTGAATTCTATGATAAAATTGATTTAAAAACCATGAACCAAAGCCGACCGCCACCAGGAATAATATTTATCTTCAAGTTCTTCAATGGAAGGAAAAGGATAAAAAATAAAGGTTTCCTGATCACCTATAAAAAACCCGTCTTTTAAGGTACGAAAGGATAAATCTTCTTTAAAATTTCGGATAACTGTTTTTGTAGGTCGTTCAGGCAAGTGCTGAAGACGAATCAGACAATCCCTTAAATGATCTGGATTGGTATAAGGTAAATTATTAAGAGAAGCTTCAGGATCTTCGGCCAATTTATTTAGTTTCAATTCCACAAAAAATAATTTTGGTGAGGAAACAGGTTTTGATGTATCGGTTAAAAATTTCATGAATTCGGGTGGGGAAAGCCTGCTGGCAACCCGGGTTCTGTTGGGAATAAATTGCTGATAAAGATGTATGATTTTTTCCTTCTGCATTTTAAAATCAGATTTTTGCAATCCCAATACTTTACCATCATCGGTAGCAAGATAAAGATCAAGCAAAGCATTCAATGGTAAATTTTCCAAAACTCTGTAAATAGATAAAAAAACAGACCGTTTTGGCTCTCCATCTTCGTATGGCACTAATTTTTTATCAATATAATCCCAGGGAAGCCAATTCACTTTATCAGGATCAATTTCAAAGAAAACAGCCTGGCCTTTTGTCCTTTTTTTTGTTCCTACAACAAGGTAATTTCCAAATTTATAAGGCGACAAATGAGAAGCAACTAAGGACTCCGGAGTGGCTGAGAAATAAAAATATTTTTCCATCTTTTTAAATTTATTATATTGGACAGATACTCTTTAAATTATAAACCAAATTTAAAACATAAACATATGAAAATCAAGTAAAATAGTTAATTTATGCTCATTCTATTTCTTATGCTTTACAAATTCATCCAGCCATTGAGTGATTTCCCAATGCATATGAAGAAGTGATTCTCTGGACTTATGTTATGTGTGGGTTTAGCATCTACAATCCCGACAATTCCCTTTGGTGGAACCTGATACGTAAGATTGATCTGTGAAAAAGAAATCCATGGAAGACATAAAAGAATGAAAAGGATGAGCTTAAGAGAAATTTTTCTTATTTTCATGGTATGGGTTTTTTAGAATTCTTATTTTGTTTTTAAATATACAAAAAGAAACAATGGAAGATTACAAAAAGACGATTGAGCAAGCCTGGGAAAACAAAAAATCATTAAAGGATAAAAATGTCCAAGCTTGTATCAGAGAGGTTATTGATCTCCTGGATCAGGGGAAAATCAGGGTTGCTTCGCCAGTCAATAATGAATGGGTTGTAAACGAATGGGTGAAAAAAGCGGTTATTCTCTATTTTTCTATACAGGAAACGAAAGTTACCATTAATTCCCCGTTTGAATTTTATGATAAAATTGATTTGAAAAAGGGCTTTAAAAAGCTGGGGGTCAGGGTTGTTCCGCATGCAATAGCTCGTTATGGGTCATATCTGGCAAAAGGAGTAGTGCTGATGCCGTCATATGTGAATATTGGCGCATGGGTAGGCGAAAGGACTATGGTTGACACCTGGGCTACAGTGGGGTCCTGTGCACAGATTGGAAAAAATGTTCACCTTAGTGGTGGTGTGGGTATTGGAGGTGTACTCGAACCCATTCAGGCTGCGCCCGTAATTATTGAAGATAATTGCTTTATCGGATCAAGATGTATTGTTGTTGAGGGAGTTAGGATTGAAAAGGGGGCTGTGCTCGGAGCGAATGTGGTACTAACAAAAAGCACCAGGATAATTGATGTTACCGGAAGGGAACCTGTTAATTCAAAAGGATTAATTCCATGCGGGTCAGTAGTAATTCCGGGTAGCTATACAAAAGAATTTCCTGCCGGGAAGTTTCAGGTTCCCTGCGCTTTGATAATTGGCAAAAGAAAAAAGTCAACCGATCTGAAAACCTCCTTAAATGATGCTTTAAGAGATTTTAATGTAGTTGTCTAATATTGTTGGTGCTACCACTGATTTAGTGGAATATATTAAACAAAAGTTATAATGAGTGAATGCTTAAATGAGTGAATGATTGAATGTGAAAATAAAAAAACTATTATGAATGCAAATATCCATATTGCTTATGCAAATAATTTATTTTCAGACAATTGCATATTTAAGCATTATATCATTTAATCATTTATGCATTTTAAATAAATGTATTACATAGAATCATGAAATAATTATTTACTATTAAAATAACAGTTGAACTATATTTTTGAAAATGAGAATAGGATTTGATGCAAAACGTGCATTTTTTAATAAGAGCGGATTGGGAAACTACAGTCGTGATACAATATCGATCCTGACAGGTAATTATAGTGAACACAGTTATTTTTTATACACTCCACCAGGAACACCAACGGTTAATTTTACAACCGGCTCATCTGTTTCTGTTTGTAAACCAATGAATTATATTGGCAGAAAACTTCCCTTTTTTTGGAGAAGCTTTATATTACCCAATCAGTTAAAGAGCGACCGGATTGATCTGTATCATGGGCTTAGTAATGAAATTCCATTTAGCATAAAAAACTCAGGAATTAAATCGGTTGTGACTATTCATGATCTGATTTTTCTGAGATTCCCGGAATGGTATCCTTTTATAGACAGGAAGATTTATGAAGTGAAATTCAGGAGGAGTTGCAGGGATGCAGACAGAATTATTGCCATTAGTAAGCAAACAAAGGATGACATTATTGAATTTTTTGGAATCGACCAGAATAAAATTGATGTAGTTTACCAGGGATGTAACTCCGCTTTTCAGAAAAAAGCCGATACGGAACAGGTTTCCAGGATCAGGAAAAAATATTCAATACCTGATGAATACCTCTTATATGTCGGGACGGTGGAAAAGCGTAAAAATCTATTGACAATAGTTGAAGCACTTAAACTCAGTAATCTTAATATCCCTCTTGTAGTTGTGGGAGGGCACACTTCTTATACCGGACAGGTAATAAATTATATCCGGAATAAAAACATGAGAAATATTCGGTTTATTAAACATGTTGATACTAATGAACTTCCTGTTTTTTACCAGAACGCAAAAATATTTATTTACCCGAGTATTTTTGAAGGGTTTGGGATTCCGATCCAGGAAGCTCTTTTTTCAAAAACTCCTGTTATAACATCAAAAACGGGATGTTTTCCTGAAGCAGGTGGTCCGGGATCAGTTTATATTGATCCGGTAAATGCTGAAGATCTTGCTGATGCAATTTTAAAGCTATTGAAAGATACCCCTTTCAGGGAAAAAGTGGTTAGTGAGGGTTATACTTATGCTCAAAACTTTACTAATGAGAAAATTGCTAAAAACCTGATTGAGGTTTATAAAAAAATTGTGTAGGCATGGAAAACGACATTATAAATTCGTTGAAAGTACTTTTAAACGGGGGAGTTATATTATATCCAACAGATACAATCTGGGGATTAGGTTGTGATGCCACAAATATAGCGGCTATTGAACGTGTATATAAGATAAAAAGACGGCAGGATAAACATAGTATGCTTATTTTATTGAGTGATATTAAAGAATTGAGTAAGTATGTGACCCAAATTCCTCGTAAGGCAATTAAATTGATTGAATCTTCTGTTCATCCTGTTACAATAATTTATCCTTCTGCACAAAACCTGCCACAAAACATTCTTGCTGAGGACCAATCAATAGGAATAAGAATTACAGAAGATCCGTTCTGTTCGGAGCTCATTAGCCGTTTTGGTAAGCCCCTGGTATCAACGTCTGCCAATTTAAGCGGTAGCAGAAACCCCGGGAATTTTTCTGAGATTGAAGATGAAGTAATAATGGAAGCAGATTGGGTTGTGCGATGGAGACAGAATGATAATATCCGCAGTGTTCCTTCGACAATTTATAAGATTGATAAAAATGGGAAGGGAGTTATTATTCGGAAATAGCAATCAGGCATATAAAAAATAAAAGCCGGTAGAAAAAAAGCTGACCGGATTATACAGTCAGTTTTTTTTAGTAACTACCTGTATTTTAATCTAATGACCGTACTTTACCTGATCCTGAAACTTTTGCATTAACCATCGGGTTTCCTTTATAATATACACTTCCACTTCCTGAAATATAAGCTTCAAGTTCGGAAACAGCAAAAACCTTACATGTTCCTGACCCGCTTATGCTTATTTCAACATCATTCACCTTAAGATTCTCGGCAAACAAGTCTCCCGATCCGCTTATTGAGATCTCCATAGTTTCTACAGTTTCTGAGCCGGAAAGATTTATATCTCCTGACCCTGATGTATGACCCTCAAGATCTGAAACAACAAGATCATCAATCACAATATTTCCACTTCCACTGATAGCAAAATCAAGACCCTCAGTTTTTATTTGTGTTTCAGCTTTGATATTTCCTGATCCGGAAAGAAAAAGTCCTTCAACATCGGGAGTTGAAACATAGATATTAATCTGCTTGTTGCTACGGATATTCCATTTGCCAGTCTTGAATTTAATTTTAAGATTATCTCCAACCACCTCTGTCCGGATTAGATCGAGAATTTTTTGTTCAGCTTCAATAACAACTTTAGTGTCATTTCCCTGTGTTAAATATAGATCTCCCGAAATTGAAAGGCTAATACTTGAAAAAGAGCCAACATCACGTGTCTCTTTTTCTTGTGCTAATGCTCTGGATCCCGCGGAGATTAAAATAACGGATAGGAATAATGAATAAAAGATTGATAAACCGGTTTTGCTTTTTCTTGATGTTTTCATGTCAAAAAGTTTTAGTTCGTTACAAAGACGGATAATTTTTTCTCCTGCTGCATTTTTTTTATGTAAATTTGAGCTTTATTTTATATCCAGTCAGGTTCCGGATAGCATTAATCATTTTTCTTTAACATTTATTAATGATAACCAAATTATTAAATAAATCCAATCGCCTTTTTAACCAATCACATACTCCCCGGTGGATTGTATTCCTGATTGACTTAATTATTTGTTTTTTTTCCATTTCCCTGGCTCACCTTCTGCGCTTTAATTTTGAGATCCCCCAGGAATATCTTGATACCATAACATTTGTAATTCCATATGTATTATTTATTCGTATGGTCAGTTTTATGTTATTCCGGTCTTACGCCGGGCTTATTCGTTATACAAGCGCTAAAGATACTGAGAGAACAATTATGGTAGTTTTATTCGGTACGTTTGTACTTGTTATCGGGAATGTAGCATGGAATAAACTGTTCCTGGGGGTAAACCTGATCCCATATGGTATTCTAATAATTGATTTTCTGATTACAGTTTTTGTAATGTCCACTTCACGGCTTTTTATTAAATCGCTATATCTTGAAATCAATAACCCTTCATCTCAACGAACAAATATTATTATTTATGGGGCAGGACCTTTGGGAGCAATTACAAAACAAACTCTTGACAGGGATGAAAGAACTAAATTTAAAGTGCTTTATTATATTGATAATTCGAATTGGGGAAACAAACTTGAAGGGATCAGGATATGTCACGAGAAAGAATTACCCGAAATACTTAAAAAGAATGAAATATCAAGGATAATAATTACCAAAAAAAATATTGATCCTGAAAAAAGGGAAGCTCTTATTGACATCTGCTTACAATATGATATTAAAGTTCTTACAATACCTGAAGCAAGCACATGGATTAATGGCGAGTTAAGTTTTAAACAGATAAAGGAATTTAAGATAGAAGATTTGCTGGAACGTCCATCAATTAAGTTGGATGAAAAAACAATCAGACAACAAACCTCAGGCAGGTGTGTTTTGGTGACTGGAGCTGCAGGATCCATTGGAGGTGAGATAGTAAGACAACTAACAAAGTATCATCCAAAAAGAATTATTTTGTTCGATCAGGCTGAATCGCCACTCTATTTACATGAACTTTCACTTCAGGAACACTTCAAGTTTTATGATTTTAAAATTGTGCTGGGCGATATTGCAAACAGGGAACGGTTAATAAGGATTTTTGAAAAATTCAAGCCCGAGATTATTTATCATGCTGCTGCTTATAAGCATGTTCCGATGATGGAGAACAATCCTGAAGAGGCAATTCGTACCAATGTTATGGGCACTAAAATTCTTGCTGACTTATCGGTAAGTTATGATGTTAGTAAGTTTGTTATGATATCAACAGATAAAGCTGTTAATCCTACAAATGTAATGGGGGCTTCGAAAAGAATAGCAGAAATGTATATTCAGAGCCTTAGCAAACATGTGAAAACCAGTTTTATCACAACCCGGTTTGGGAATGTATTAGGATCAAATGGTTCAGTTATTCCCAGATTTAAAAAACAGATCGAAAGTGGCGGACCGGTTACAGTAACGCACCAGGAGGTGACCAGGTATTTTATGACTATACCAGAGGCATGTCAGCTTGTTCTTGAAGCTAGTGTAATGGGTAAAGGAGGGGAGATATTTATTTTTGATATGGGAAAATCAGTGAAGATAATTGATCTTGCAAAGAAGATGATACGTTTATCAGGGTTGGAGCTCGGGAAGGACATTCGTTTGAATATTACTGGTTTGCGGCCGGGAGAAAAATTGTATGAAGAATTACTGAACAACAAAGAAAATACTATCCCTACACACAATTCAAAGATAATGATAGCCAAAGTACTGCAGAATGACTTTAAGTCGGTAAAGAAAAAAACAGATAAGTTGATAAAATTTGAAGGGAAGGACACATTTGATATTGTCAGGGAAATGAAGATAATTGTTCCGGAGTTTATTAGTGAGAATTCTGAGTTTGAAAAACTGGACGAAGGCAATAAATAAGGCTGAGGCTAAGGCTGAGGCTAAGGATTAGGAAGATAGAGAGTGTTAGGGTTGGGATATACGAATATCGATTAACGATTTTAGAAGTAAAAGATATTTAGTAACATCAAAAATCTTAAATCGTTAATCCTTGTTCGAAATTCATTTTTAGGAATTAAGGGAATTATCCTAATTAATTATACAAATCAAGTAGCCCTTCAGGCAAATTAACCTTTACCAGCTTTTTGTGTGAATCGATTTCGGTAATCAGATCTTCATGTAGTGGAACAATAATCTCTTTTTGATCTTGCTTAACCTGGAAAACGGGATTGTTTGGATAGAATAAAATTTCAGTTATTTTCCCAACATTTCCATATTTGTGATCCCATAGAGTGAAACCTTTAAGGTAATTATACTGAGATTTTTTTTTGTCAGGGATAATTACATCAGGAAGTTCAGTGTAAACTTTGCATCCAATTAAATCTTTACATTGATTTTCAGTGCTTACAGAATCGAAATTCAGCAAAATATTCTTTTGGTCGAGAGGTTCTGCAACATTAATAAAAAAAGGAACCAGAAGTCCTTCTATTTCAAGGAAAACTGATTCCATTTCATAAAATCTTTCAGAAATCTTATTGTCAAGTTTGAGTACTAATGAACAATCCGCTCCGCGGGTTTTGCTAATAGTTCCAAGGCAATAAACATTTTCAGGATCCATTATCAGGGGAAAACATGATCTTAGACAAATTATTCTTTCTTACCTTCTTCTTCCTTTTTCTCTTCTTTTGGTTTTTCAGGCGTCTCTATCTCGCTTGATTCCTGGTCTTTTTTCTCTTCTTTTGGTTTTTCAGGTGTTTCTATCTTGCTTGATTCCTGATTTTTTTTCTCTTCTTTTGGCTTCTCAGGCGTCTCTATCTCGCTTGATTCCTGATCTTTTTTCTCTTCAGGTACCGCCTCAGGGGTTTTATCTGCAGCTTCAGCTTTTTCCTCTTCTGCTAATTCAGCATTTTTTTCTGCTATCTCAGCTGCTTTAGCTTCTTTGATCTTTTTTTCAGCTTCAAAACGTTTTTTCTCTTCTTCTTCCAGAGCTTTTTCAACTTTGCTTTTCTTAGCTTGAATCTCATTCTCTTTTTCCTTAAGCCATGTATTATATCTGACTTCTGCTTCATCTTCAGAAAAAGCTCCTTTTTTAACTCCGTTTAGAAGGTGATTTTTAAATAAAACACCTTTATATGATAAGATAGCTCTACAGGTATCAGTAGGTTGAGCGCCTTTTTGCAGCCATTCCAATGCTCTATCAAAATCCAATTTAATAGTAGCAGGATTTGTTCCCGGATTGTACATACCGATCCGTTCAATATATCTGCCATCCCGTGGCGCCCTGCTATCAGATATCACAATGTGGTAATAAGGACTTTTTTTTCGTCCATGTCGTGTTAATCTGATTTTTGCTGGCATTCTCTACGCTTTTAATTAATAAAATACCTACCTAAAAAAATAGTGGGTGCAAAGATACATTTTTATTTAGTTATGCAATTACTATTAACCTGATTAATTCACAAATTAATCAGAAAGAAAAAAGGATAAAGACAAAAGTACTAATAACATAGTATGCTTAATAGACGATTAAATCTTCCATAAAATAGTAATCTGAATTTCTTATGCAAATAATTCACTTTTAACTTTTTACTTTTGTCTTTTATCTTCTGAATGAATAATGCAGGTTAAATGTATTTATTGAAAAAGTAAAATTGGCAATGATAGTTATTCAATACTTTTCAACAAGTATTTTTTAACATTGTGTTTTGTGTAATTTTGTTTTTTTAGAGAGAGGAATAATTATGTGAATTATCCCGCAATCCTAAATCTTTCTCAATTCTTTTAACTAAAAACAGATTAATACTGAATATGACACGGTTATGACTGACTTTGCACACCTTCATGTACATACACAATACTCTATTCTTGATGGGGCATCAAGTATTCCTGAGTTGATCAGGAAGGTTAAAGCAACAGGGATGAAAGCCATAGCCATTACTGACCATGGAAATATGTTCGGTGTCAAGGAATTTCATAACGAAGCCAAAAAACAAGGAATTAAACCAATATTAGGTTGTGAAGTGTATGTTGCCAGCAATAGCCGCTTCAAAAAGGATGAAAAAGAGGATCGGGCTGGTTTCCATCTCATACTTCTGGCTAAGAATATGAAAGGGTATAAGAACCTGATTAAAATGGTTTCCCTTGCGTGGATTGAAGGGTTCTATTATAAACCCAGGATAGACAAGGAACTGCTACGTAAATATAGTGAAGGTATTATTGCATCCTCTGCCTGTCTTGGGGGAGAATTACCTTCTGTAATTTTAAACCGAAAAAGTGAAAAAGCCGAAGAAGTAGTAAAAGAATTCGTGGATATTTTTGGTGATGATTATTACCTTGAACTTGTAAGGCACGAAACCGGTGATCCTGAGATTGACAGTGACACTTTTTCCCGACAGGTTATAGTTAATAAAAAACTAATTGAATTATCAGAAAAATTTAACATTAAGCTGATTGCTACCAACGATGTCCATTTTATCAATGCGGAAGATGCAGAAGCCCACGACAGACTTATTTGTCTGAATACAGGTAAAGAACTGGATGACCCTGACAGGTTAAGATATACAAAGCAGGAATTCCTGAAAACGCCACAGGAGATGAGTGAGATATTCTCTGATATTCCTGAAGCACTTGAGAATACAGTTGAAATTGTTGAAAAAATTGATGATTATGAGCTTAATCATAAACCTGTCATGCCTGATTTTAGTATTCCTGAAGGCTTTGAGGATGAGGATGATTACCTTCGTCATCTTTCCTTCGAAGGTGCAAAAACGAGATATAACAATATTACAACCGATATTAAGGAAAGGATAGATTTTGAGTTGTCTGTAATAAAGAAAATGGGTTATCCGGGATATTTTCTGATCGTACAGGATTTTCTTAATGCAGCAAGGAAAATGGATGTTTCAATTGGTCCGGGAAGAGGATCAGCAGCCGGTTCGGTTGTTTCATACTGTACCGGGATTACAGACATTGATCCATTGAAATATAACCTTCTTTTTGAGAGGTTTCTGAATCCTGATAGAGTTTCGATGCCTGATATTGATATTGATTTTGACGAAGATGGTCGTGAACAGGTACTTAAATGGGTTGTGGAAAAATATGGGCAAGAACATGTTGCTCATATTATAACCTTTGGTACAATGGCTGCGAAAATGGCAATACGGGATGTTGGCAGAATTCAAAAACTTCCTTTAGCAGAAGCTGACAGGTTGGCTAAATTAGTGCCTGAACGACCGGGAACTACATTAAAATCAGCTTATAATGAGGTTCAGGAACTTAGAGCTGAACGAACATCAGGAAGTGAACTCGTTTCACAAACTCTTAAATTTGCCGAAATTCTTGAAGGATCAGTTCGCCATACCGGTCTGCACGCTTGTGGTATTATAATCGGAAAAAACAAACTTATCGAACATCTTCCAATATCAACAAGCAAAGACTCAAGTTTACTTGTTACACAATTTGATGGCAGTCATGTTGAAGATGTAGGAATGCTGAAAATGGACTTCCTGGGGTTGAAAACTTTATCTATTATCAGGGATACTGTTAAAAATATAAAAGAATCAAAAGGGATAAATATTGACATAAAAAATATTCCTCTTGATGATGAAAAAACTTATGAATTATATAGCCGTGGTGATACTACCGGGATATTTCAGTTCGAATCAGCCGGAATGAAGAAATACCTAAAGGAACTTAAACCTAACAGGTTTGAAGATCTTATTGCTATGAATGCATTGTACCGACCGGGGCCAATGGAATATATTCCCAGGTTCATCTTCAGAAAACACGGACAGGAAAAAATTCGTTATGAACTTCCTGTAATGGAAGAATACCTGAAGGATACATATGGTATTACTGTATATCAGGAGCAGGTGATGCAACTTTCTCAGGCTATGGCCGGGTTCTCACGTGGTCAGGCAGACTCTTTAAGGAAAGCTATGGGAAAGAAGAAAAAGAAGGTGATGGATGAACTCAGAGAGAAATTTTTCGAAGGTTGCAAGGCCAATGGATATGACGTAAGAATTGTTGGAAAAATTTGGCAGGATTGGGAAGCTTTTGCACAGTATGCATTTAATAAATCACACTCTACTTGTTATGCTTTTGTTTCATACCAAACGGCTTACCTGAAAACTCATTTTCCTGCAGAATATATGGCTGCAGTTCTTAGCAGAAATGTCAATGATATTAAGAAAATTACTCTGTTCATGGATGAAACCAAACGTATGGGAATCCTGGTTCTTGGCCCGAATGTGAATGAGAGTGGTATAAAATTTACTGTGAATAAGGAGGGTAATATCCCTTTCGGTCTTGGAGCAATAAAGGGAATGGGGGAAAATGCTGCCCGGCAAATCATAACAGAAAGAGAGAAAAATGGATTATTCAAAGATATTTATGATTTTGTTGAAAGAATAAACCTGTTTGCAGTTAATAAGAAAAACTTTGAAGCACTTGCTATGGCAGGAGCCTTTGATCACTTTAAAGATATTAGTAGAGGACAGTTTTTTGGTCCGGATAATAAGGGAATTTCTTTTATTGAAAATCTTTTAAGATATGGAAATAAAATAAAAAATGAAAAAAACAGTTCTCAGATATCATTATTTGGGGATACTCAGGGATTTGAAATAATAAAGCCTGAAATACCGCAGGTTGCTGACTGGTCAAAACTGGAAAAACTAAATAAAGAAAAGGAAGTTATTGGAATATTTCTTTCTGCACATCCACTGGATGACTTCAAGCTTGAATTAGATAAATTTTGCAATACTTCACTGGCACAACTTAATGATCCTGAATCTTTGAGAGATAAGGAATTAACAGTGGCAGGAATAGTTACCGATATAAAGCAGGGAACAACAAGGAAAGGGAATCCATATGGAGTTCTTGTTATCCAGGATTACACAGATACATATCGGCTTGCAATGTTTAACAACGATTATATTAATTACAGAAAATATTTTGAAGTAGGATATTTTTTGCTGATAAAAGGGAAAGTCCAACCAAAATATTACAATAATGACGAGTTGGAATTTAAGGTGAAAAAAATGCATCATTTGCCTGATGTAAAGGAAGAACTTATTAATTCCGTTTCATTAGAAATGCCGATAAGTGAAATAACGCCTGAATTTATTGATGATTTTGACCGGATTACTAAGGAAAACATTGGAAAAACTACGGTGAAATTCAGCATTTATGATAACGAAGGGAAATATAATATTGAAATGTTCTCCAGAACAAGGAGAATTTATTTGTCAGACAATTTTATTAATTTCCTGGAAAAAAATAACAATATTGGGTTTAAACTGAATTGAATTATATTCGCACCTATTTTTGTTTATAATTTCAAATGAAATTTTCCGGGGGAACCATGAATTATTCTGAAGAAACATTAAATGCTAATTAGTAACGAAATATTAATAAAAAAAACAATTATCATGGCAATTGAAGTAAATGATTCAAATTTTGAGGAAGTTGTATTAAAATCAGATAAACTTGTTATTATTGATTTTTGGGCCGAATGGTGTGGCCCATGCAGGATGGTAGATCCAATTATTGAGGAGATTAGTGAAGAGTATGACGGGAAGATTCTAGTGACAAAAGTAGATGTAGATAGTAATCCGGGTATTTCATCAAAACTTGGGATCAGGAATATTCCTACTGTTATGTTTTTTAAAAACGGGAAAATGGTTGATAAACAGGTGGGAGCCGTTCCTAAAAGTAATTTTATGTCAAAGCTTGAACCTTTGTTGTAAGTAATTAATGTTTCGCATTTAACAACACATTAATATACAGTTGTTAAGATGAATAATGAATATCGATTAACGAATAACGAATTT
>JADFUQ010000147.1 GCA_015222065.1 Bacteroidota bacterium | reverse complement strand
GTTATAACGGTGGATAAAGAATTTTCTGTTGTGAGCGCTATTGCAATAGGGAAAGATAAAATTATTGCCATAGGGTCAAATAAAGAAATCGGGAAGCTGGCAGACGGTCAAACACAAATTATCGATTTGGGGGGCAAAACGGTTATTCCCGGTATAATCGATGCCCATTTACATCCGGAGCGGGCTTCACTTAGTGAACTAGGGGAGACAATACCCGATATCCATTCAATTGATGAACTCCTGGACTGGATAAAAAGCCAAACAAAAATGAAGAAACAGGGTGAATGGATAATACACCCTAAACTGTTTTTTACACGGTTAAAAGAACTACGGCAACCAACGCTTGCTGAACTTGATAAAGCGGCGCCTTATCACCCGGTGTTTTTAAACGGATCCTATGGAGGGATGATAAATTCTGCGGCTATGCAGGTATCTCAAATAATTGAAAATAGTGTTCACCCAGGGATTTTACGCGATACAAAGACAGGGTCATTAACAGGTTTTATCAGGGCATCTGCCTTTAAACTATTAAACCTGCCTGCTGCAAAAAAGTTATCATACCAGGACAGACTCAATGCATTGGAAGTCATGCTAAAACGGTATAATCAGTATGGTATTACAAGTTTGTGTTCAGGATTAGGTGACTCCAAAACAGTTGCTATGTACCAGGATTTACGAAAAGAAAACAGACTTACCACCCGGATTTTTCAAAACATAAGACTGCCCTTTAATGAAGTTCAATCAACAGATACACTTATTGATAAGTTGAAAAATCTCAAATATGTTACAGGGGACGGGGATGAATGGGTGAGAATAGGACCGTTGAAAATATTTTTAGATGGCGGAATTCTAACAGGAACTGCTTATCTTCGGGAACCATGGGGAGATAAGGCACGCAGTGTTTTTGGCGTTACCGATTTATCATACCGGGGTGTTCTGAATTATACGCGTGAAGAGTTGCTTACGATAGTTACAGCGGCCAACGAGTTAAACTGGAAATTTACCGCTCACTGTACAGGTGGTGGCGGTGTTGATTTATTATTAGATGTGTTTGAGGAAGTGAACCGGATAAAACCCATAAAGGAAAGGCGGTTTTCAATTATCCACGCCAATTTTTTCACGGAAAGCGCAATTGAGAAAATGAGTGAACTCGGGGTTTATGCCGATATGCAGCCGGCATGGTTTTATAAAGATGCAGATGCAATGAAATATGTGCTTGGAGAAGAAAGGATACAAACATTTCATCCATATCGGTCATTGTTTGCTGCCGGTGTAATTGTTAACGGGGGATCAGACCATATGGTTAAATGGGATGCCAATACATCTATCAATCCCTATAATCCTTTTTTGGCAATGTGGACTATGATTACCCGCACTACTGAACGTGGAACAGTTATAGTGCCCAAAGAAGCAATTACCAGGGAACAGGCCTTAAGAATGTACACGATCAATAATGCTTATGCCTCAAAGGAAGAATCTATAAAAGGGTCAATTGAGCCTGGAAAACTGGCAGATCTGGCAGTTCTTTCTGACGATTTATTAACCTGTCCGGTGGATCAGATAAAAAGTATTCGGTCGGAATTAACTATCGTGGGAGGAAAAATTGTCTATTCTTCCGGTAAAGCTATCGGACAACTTCGTGAAAATTAATCAGTTTGTTTAAAAATGATCTTGTATAGGGTATGTCTTTATATTGAATCGTAATATTTAATAAACTTTATAAGATCTTGTTCTTTTGTAGGGTTTATATTGTTATGCTTGATGAAAGTAATAATTTCTTTATTCGATTTAAATTGCTGGATTAATTTTTTCTTATTCTTTTCCAATTCTATTAATTGGTTGTTTATAAATGCGTAATATGTTTTTTCAATGATGATTTTATCATCTTTTTCTCCTACATTAAAGGCTGGAATATAAGTTGCTTCTTTAATCTTTGTTGAATAGTGACAAAACACAGAAGATTTTTCGTTATAAATAACTTTATAAAACCCTGCCGGACTATTTTTAGCTATACCATTACCGGTAATAAAAGCATCATTACTATTCTTAAAAAATAAACTGTGGGTATCATCTACATATAATAGAAAAACCTTTCCTTTAAGTTTAACTTCAAGCCAATTATTCATGACATCTATTCTAATTGGGATATCTTTCACAAGTAAATCATCATGCGACAAAATTATATCGGCGTTTTCCCATTCTTCATTCAGATACGGTGTTCCGAGTAAACTGGAATGATAAGGAATTTCATAAACTCTCATATAATCTCCGGCAATACTGGTTCCAAATGGATTATAAGAACCTTCGCTACCTTTATATAATTCTACCTGACTAAAAACCGGTCTGGGAATGAAACAAATAATTATTAATAAGTATTTGATTAATGAGATAATGTTTTTATTTTTTTTCATTTTAGATAACATGTTTTTATGAGGCTGATTTAACTCTCATCTGACTCTTCATTTTATTATTACAAATATATTAATAATTATCTTGATATAACTATTCAGTGTCTTAAGTTTGGAATGCCTAAATGAAGAAGTGTCTAAAGTGTCTAAAGTTTAAAGTACCTAAATGAAGAAGTGCCTAAAATGGCTAATCTCATTATACTTTGCATTTTTGTCGATCGCTAACTGCCGACTGTGGACTGCCGACTGTATGTTAATACACTTACTATATGGCTCACAATCCGGTTAGGATTTCCGGAACGCTTGTTTTTATAATAGCTTTAGTTATGAATATTTATAACCCAGTCACCGGGTTTTATGATCTTGAATTCAAAGACAACATCGTATTGTGTGGTATGCATCTTGTTCCATGTTCGGTATTTAATTATTCCTTCGAAGGGGTAGCTTACCTGGTCAAATCCTATAATAGTTGACCGATCCATCGGAAAACCACTATTACCTGATAGTGTCAGATTATTAATATCACTATTGATTCTCCCAAGTTGGTAAAGCTTGACAAAAATAGTATTACCATTTCCCCTGCGATAAAAAGAATAACGATCCAGGTTTCTACGGACACTCACAGAATATTCCTTTTCGACAGCCATACCTGTATATTCATCCTTTACCCATTTTCCTTCCTGTGTAGTGTCTTTCTCGTTAAAAAAGAAAGTGTACTTACCTTTGCCATGCCGTAACCCGTTCATCCAGGATCCTTCATAAACTTCACCTGTTGACCATGCATAAATCCCAAACCCATTTGGAAGTCCTTTTTTAAAGTTGCCTTCATAATGATCTATACCATCAGCTTTACCGTATCCATGAGCCAGTCCATTTTTACAGTCCCCTTTATAAAGTAAAGATATCTCAGGCTTTAGTACTTTACAATCGGTTTGAGCTTTGATACTGCTTGTCAGGAAAAGCGACAATAGAATTAAACTGAAAATCTTTTTCATGATTTCTGATTTTATAATAATGATACTTTTACAAATTTAATAAAATCGTAATATATTTTTCCTCTTTCGCCCTTTCGTTCCCTCGCCTTTTCTCTCCTTCACTCTTCGTCCGGCCATAAACCTTTACGAATCCCGATCTGGTATTCTTTCCATCCACTTGGTGAAGCACTGGAACAGTTAGTACAGAACTTGCTAATGTCCGGCACTTTTTTACGAATACGAGTCTCCAGTTCTCTTGCATTTATACTATCGCCTTCTTTAAGCTCAAGTGTATCCAAAAGAGCCTTGTCCCAATTACTAAGTTTCTCGTTTTGTGCAACTGCATCGGAACTGCGACCACAACCATCCGGTCTTTTGAGAGGACATATTTCACATACATCGTCAAGATCAGTTTTTACAATTATATCCATATCGGGATTTTGACGTAATTTATTTAATAGTTCCGGAATAGCATTCTTTACACCAAAAAAATCTTCTGCTTTCATTTTTCCGGAACCATAAAAACAGTATGTACAAAAAAGATGATGTCCTCTGATATTCATAATTTAATAACGTTATTTTATTTCCGCATGAATTCGCGTATAACAGGGATAAGTGGTTCTGTACCATCCTTAAGCGGTCTGTTTACAGGAATTGACAGCTTTCCCTCCAGTTGCTTCTGATATGTTAGCATTTTTGAGTTTTCCATTTTTTCCTCGTTAAGTGTAATCGCCAGGACTTCTGCTCCATACATTCGGATTATTTCGATTTCCTTTTCTAATGGCGGAATCAAACAACCAACACCTTCAAAATCCTCAAAATAAATTCTTGCCGGTGCATGCTGCAGGATAACTCCCTTTACATTACCTGAAAGTAAAAATTCTGATCCGCAAGGTCCCGAAGGATTCATCAATGAAGATTGCCCCTCTATTAATATAAGATCCGGTGATGATTCTCTGTCACAATCCAGGATAACTCTTTCAATTTCACCTCCAATAAAGTCATTCGGGGTTGCATCAAAAATAAATCCATGGTTGTAGCCCTGCATCCATCCTGTTTGGCCGGTATAAATCATTTCCGTTTTGATACTATTAGCATTGCAGGTTTCCAATAAAAATCGACTTGTAGTGCGTTTGCCTATTGCACAGTCTGTTCCCAATACGGCAATTTTAGGGGTCTTTACAGAAAATATCTTTCCATTCCAGAAGTGCAGTTTACTGGTGGGAGATGGTTTTCTGATATCAATGAGCTCAATACCGGCTTCTTCTGTAATTTGCCGGAACTCAGGGTCATCGCTGAGAAATTGATGTAGTCCGCAGATAATTGACAAGCCATTTTTCATTGCCAGGATAATTTCATTTCTACAGGACTCTGGCAGCTGTCCACCCGGAAAAGCAACTCCTACGATAAAATATTTAGGCTTTTGAGGGTATTGCTTCATAAATTCATTCACGGATTTATAAACATGAACTCCTCTGCTCTTTCCATCTAAAACTTCCCCGGCGTCCTTTCCATAATGAATGTTATCAATAACACCCAGCACGTTAAACCTTTTTCCCCCACGCAGTAAACCATGACAGGTTTTAGCATAAGTAGTATCCAATAATCCGTTTGTAAAAACAACTGCGTCTCCGTCAATCATATTTTAGTTCCTTTTAATAAAGTACAGCCTAAACCTGGAGTTTCATTAACTGATAGATATCCGTTATTTAGAATAAAACCACCACTGACCAGATCACGGGCTAAATCCAGACTTCCGTCTAAATCCAGATACCTTGTTGCTGGACTGGCCAAAGCAGCATGTAATGCCGCGGAGATACTTATAATACTCTCATCCATACATCCCCACATCAGATCAATTTTTGCCAGGTTGGCGATTTCCGCAATTTGCAGAGCTGAATTGATCCCACCACACTTCATTAATTTAATGTTGTAAATACCAAAGGGTTTTGGGCTTACAGCCAGGTTCAGAGCATCGCCTGTATCCTGCAGACTCTCATCTGCCACACTCCATTTCCTTATTTTATCGGGGACATTATACATCCCCTTAATATTGTCACTTTTCAGCGGTTGTTCTATGAATTCTATATTAAGTTTCCTGGTTTTCTGTTCAAATTTCAGTAGTTCAGCTACAGTGTATCCCTGATTGGCATCCACCCGAATTTTAATCTGTGCCCCGGCTTTTTCACGTATTTTAAAAATACGCTCAATATCTTCTTCAACTGAGTTTCCGGTTTTTACTTTCAAGATTCGAAATCCCCTTCCGATATATTCCCCGGCCTCGGTAACTGATTCTGTTACCGATTTAATACCTATAGTTATCGAAGTAGGTAATGAATGATATTCTCTTCCCAGCACATCAACCAATGGCAGGTTCACATGTTTTGCCAAAACATCATGTAAGGCAATATCCACTGCTGCTCTTGCTGCAGGTGTGTTATGCAGTTCTTTTTCAAGTGTGCGACAGTGCTTTTTAATTAAACGAATGTCTTTCCCTAATAGAAGTTCTTCCAGTTTATCCGCAAGTATAGTTGTACAATCATCCAAACTTTCACCTGTAATTGAATCTACCGGCGCCCCACTACCCAACCCGAATAGTCCCCCGTCTGTTTCCAGATAAACAAATACATTTTCAACAGAATCAAAGGTTTGAAAAGCAATGCTATAAGGCCGGGTAAGCTCAAGGTTTTCAGACCAGCTTTTTATCCTGGTTATTTTCATTTTTCAGATCCTTTGTTTTTTT
>JADFUQ010000146.1 GCA_015222065.1 Bacteroidota bacterium | reverse complement strand
TGATGAGGAATAGAATAAATTAAAAATTAAAAAGTGAAGAGGGAATAGGAGGTAATGTCTAAGGTTTTTAAAATAAAAGTTAAATACAAAATTTTTTTATGATTTTTCCTTTGCATTTCAAAAAATGAAAATACTTTTGCAGAATAATAAGTCTGATTTATTAATTCAAAAATTATAGTAATGGCTCATATAATTAACGACGATTGTACAGCATGCGGTGCTTGCATTGATGAATGTCCTGTTGAGGCAATCTCAGAAGGTGATATTTACAAAATTGATCCTGAACTGTGTACTGATTGTGAAGCATGTGTCGATGTTTGCCCGGTTGAAGCAATTCATCTGGAAGAGTAAGAGCTACGTCAATCAGTAATACACTAAGGCACACGGCATTCCATGTGCTTTTTTTTACTTATTACGGTCACGCGGATTATAACCTGAACCTTCCAAAATCAACTGATAATCATTGTTTTCCATTAAATCACTAAGTGTTAAACCAGGGTTTTTCCGCATATACTGTTCAACAATCCTGTATCCTATCCATACAGCTGCCCTTCCCGGTGATTCACTAGGGAAATAACTTGTGTATGGGGCTTCACCTATAAGTTTATTCACTGTTATACGGTCAGAACTAAAAAGTAATTTGTGCTCAATCAGGTAAGTCCACATTTGTTTTTCATTCCTGCGACAAAATTTCATCTGATCCGCAGAGTATCCCATTATTAAGCTGATATCTTCCCGTGGAACCAATGATTTAACAAGATACACCAACTTCCCTTCATGGATAATATTATTTAACACATTATTTGCTAATTCTCTCGACCCCTGCATATTAAAATACCATTCTGAAGAAACCCATGCAAACATACAATCAGTAACAATTTTTTCCTTATGCATGTTTGCCTGTTGATATTCGGATAAACCCAGATGATCATAATATTCACATTCGGTCCCCAGGTAACGGTCAAGACCAATTGCCAGTACATTTGTGTCAATTATAATAGAGGCATTGAACCCGGAAATAAATGTATATATATCCGGTATTGTTTTCTCGCTGAAATAATACTTATAATGCTTAAATGCTTCTGTTAATGCTTTTTCCAACATATCAATATCAGGGAACTCCCTAATAGTAGCCTGGTATACTTCACGGTTAGTACGATCAGAAATAAAGCTTTTGAGATATCCGGGATAATAGTGTGATCTTGTTTCGCCAATGTTTATTACATAATTAAATAATTCATAAAAATGACCGTATTTATTTTCCAGGTAAGGTATTGAGGAAGTAATACTATCGACGGATAGTTCAAACAACTCTTTTTCCAGTCTCACGATCTTAATTTCCAGATCAATATTATCAATATCTACCTTAAAAGTACTCCGGTTACATGATAAGAGTAAAAGTAGTAAAAGACTCAAAAGGCTTGTTTTCCTAATCATATTAATATAATTTTATAAATAACGCTTTATTAAAACAATTGTAACTATTCAGTGACTAAATGAAGAAGTGACTAAAGTGTCTAAAGTTATAACTTCTTCTCTTCTCAACTTTAGTTCACTTTTAACTTTAGTTCACTTTTAACTTCTTATCTTTACGTTTTGATAATTTCCAGAGAGACCTTTAAAACATAGTATTCTAATATGAAAAACTTGAGTGTAAAAATAATAAAACTGCCTTCCCTGGCAAAGGTTGTTTTCCTTATCATGTTGTCTTTTATCCTTATAACCGGCAGAGGATTTTCACAAGAAATCCGTTTCGGAATTTTTGCCAATCCACAGATTAGTTGGTTAAAGCCTGATATCAAAGAAGTTATAAACGAAGGTTCACGGCCTGGGATTAATATTGGCATTTCCATGAATAGCTATTTTACCAATAACTATGCTTTCTCAACGGGAATTTCAATTAATCGCCTAGGAGGTAAAATCAGCTATAAAGATTCAACTGATTTGCAACTTACTAACAGGATAGATACACTTTATCCTGGCAATATTCTTACCAGCAAAATGCAATACATTACCATTCCACTGGGACTAAAATTCAAGTCTGATGAAATCGGATATTTTACCTTTTTCGCTAAAGCAGGAATTGATCCTATGATCAATATTAGCGCTACCGGGTTAACAACTGATAAGAGAATCGATTCTGAAAGCATTAATGACGAGATCAATCTGTTTAATCTCGGGTATCACCTGGAGATAGGTATGCAATATTCACTTGGTGGGCAAACAGCTTTACAGTTTGGTCTCAATTATCAAAATGGAATATTAGATATCACAACTGATGGTAAAAATCAGCCTGCTGATAAGATAATACTTAATAGTATATCTATGCATTGCGGAATTATTTTCTAAGGACCGGAAAGTAAAAGTACTATGAAAATTGCCATTGCTCAACTTAATCCACATATAGGAAATTTCGAAAGGAATATCAGCGCAATAACGGACAAAATCAAAGAAGCAAAAGAAAAAAATGCTGATCTGGTAATCTTTCCGGAATTATCTGTTCCCGGGTATCCTCCACTCGATCTTCTTGAGCACAAGTCGTTTATTAATCATTGTAAGCAAGCGGTTATTGAAATTGCAAAACAATGTGAAAATATTGCTGCAATTGTTGGCAGCCCGAGTCTGAATCCGGCAAAAACCGGAAAGAATCTTCTCAATACAGCTTATTTATTATCTGAAGGACAAATTATCTTCACTGTAAATAAAACTCTCCTTCCTACATATGACATATTCGATGAGTACCGGTATTTTGAATCCAATACCAAATTTAGCGTAGTGAATTTTAAAGGGAAAAAAATTGCCATAACGATTTGTGAAGACTTGTGGGATCAACTTCCATCTGAGAGCGATTTTGGGAGAAACAGTATATACAATATATCCCCTATAAAAGAATTAAGTTTACAGAACCCTGATTTTATAATTAACATTGCTGCCTCCCCTTTTGTATATTCCAGAATAGAAACAAAGCGAAATTTTTTTACCAGCCAGGCAAAAAAATTTAAAACTCCCATAATTTATGTGAATCAGGTTGGTGCACAAACTGAACTTATTTTTGAAGGAGGATCATTAGTTGTAAACCAGGAAGGTAAAATAATTGAACGTTTAAAATATTTTGAAGAAGATTTCAGAATAATAGATTCTGAAAAAATTGAAACAGTAACACCTTTGCCAATTATTAAAGATAACATAACTAAAAACATATATTACGCATTGGTTATGGGACTTCGTGACTACTTTCATAAAATGAATTTCGGGAAAGCGATACTTGGTTTATCGGGAGGAATTGATTCGGCGGTGAGTCTTGCAATAGCCAGCGAAGCATTAGGTAAAAAAAATATAAAAGCTATCTTGTTGCCTTCAAGATATTCCTCAGAACATTCTATAACAGATGCTGTTTCACTCGCCGATAATCTGCAAATAGATTACAATATTGTCCCAATAGAACAAATGTTCAAAGATTTTAAGCAATCTCTGGAACCTCTCTTCAGGGGCCTTCCTGATAATACTACCGAAGAGAATATTCAAGCTCGAATACGTGGAGTTTTATTGATGGCTATTTCAAACAAGTTTGGACACATACTCTTGAACACCTCAAATAAAAGTGAGGCTGCTGTCGGATATGGGACATTGTACGGTGATATGGCAGGCGGCCTTTCAGTGCTTGGAGATGTTTATAAAAGCGAGGTTTACAGGCTGGCACACTTCATTAACCGTAATAAAGAAATAATCCCTGAAAACACTATTTTAAAACCTCCTTCAGCAGAACTTAAGCAAAATCAGAAAGACACCGATTCACTTCCCGATTATGAAATACTTGATGATATTCTTTTTTTGTATATCGAAAAGCAAATGTCACCAGATGAAATCACTAAAAAAGGATTTGACAATAAGCTTGTTAGAAAAATTATTCATCTTGTGAACATAAATGAGTATAAGCGCTATCAGGCACCTCCCATCTTACGTATCTCCTCAAAAGCATTTGGAGCAGGCAGAAGAATGCCACTGGTTGCACGATATGATGAATAAGTAAGAATTGGTAAATATTCAATTTTGAAATTCATAGCGTTTAACTGAAACATAATAACCGAATAGCTGTAAATTTTTTAATTCTCAATATTTTTTTACCTTTGCATGTTTTGCAACATATTCAACTTTTCTAAATGCAATATAGCAACCCACATTTTGAAGATGTTATTGAAAACAGCAAGTCAGTTTTCAATATCATTTCTGAAGAAGAAAAAAGAATTCTTAACGAGAATCACACACTTACGCATTTCAAGAAAAGTGAAATTATTTACAAAGAAGGAGAAAAGCCTCTGGGTTTAATATGCCTGGCACAAGGGAAAGTAAAAGTATTCAAGGAAGGTGTTGGCGGAAGAGAACAAATTGTACGAATGGCAAAACCATACGGGTTTATTGGTTACAGGGCACTTTTTGCCGGAGAAAATTATATTGCCTCATCTGTAGCCATAGAAGATTCCATAATTTGTATAATGGATAAAGATGTCTTATTCAAAATTTTAAGAAATAATGCCAGACTCACCATGCGTTTTCTCTCATCATTAGCTACTGAACTGGGATTTTCTAATCGCCGAACGGTTACCTTAACACAGAAACATATTAGAGGCAGACTTGCTGAATCTTTACTTTTTCTAATGAACACTTATGGTTTTGAGCAAGATGGAGCAACCCTGAAAGTTTACCTTTCCAGGGAAGATATTGCCAATTTGTCCAATATGACCACATCGAATGCCATCAGGACTTTATCAACATTCGCCAGTGAAAATGTAATTTCACTGGAAGGAAGAAAGATAAAAATCCTCGACCTGCATAAACTTGAAAGAATTAGCGCGTTGGGATAATTTAAATTATCAGCCAATCGAAAACAATACTTTAAGCTGTAAACAGTATGCCACATCCTACAGCAACTCTCATAATCTCATTTTATAATAATTTCCCTTTTTTAAAATTGGTTTTTGGAGGTCTTGAAAGACAAACTGTTAAAAATTTTGAAATAATTATTGCCGACGATGGATCAAACGAAGAGTGTAAAAGGAAAATCCTGGAATATGATAAGAATTCCGCACTTAATATCAACCATCAATGGCATAAGAATGAAGGATGGCAGAAAAACAGGATACTGAACCAGGCAATTGTAGCAAGCAAAACCAATTACCTGATTTTTACCGACGGAGATTGCATCCCCCATCGAGCTTTTATTGAAGAACATATTCTTAACAGAAAAACTAAAACAGCACTTGCCGGCCGGAGAGTTAACCTATCTGAAAAAGTTAGTTCAATGCTGAACTATGAAAATGTAAAAAATGGCTGTCTTGAAAAAAGATTGTTTCCAATTATGTTTTGGGGAAATATCAGGGGCCGGGGTGACCGAATCGAAAATGGAATATATTTCAGATCAACCATTATCAGAAAAAAAATAAATAAAAAAGAACGGGGCATTCTTGGATCAAATTTCTCTTTATTTAAGAAGGATATTGTAAATATTAATGGTTTTGATGAAAGGTACAGGTCACCGGCTGTTGGAGAAGATACTGATATTGAATACCGTTTGAGGCATAACGGAATTATGATAAAATCTATAAAACACCTTTCTATCCAATATCATTTATTTCATGATAAATTGTTTCGGTCTAACGAGAACCTTGAGATTCTGAAACAAACTATGGAAAAGAAAATTGTTTATACACCCTTCGGGATTAATAAAGAATTTGTCTAGAACTTATATATGTATGTAAACGAAAGATTAACTAACCATTCACAGTTTATCTCTGCAGATAATCCTCCATTTTTGAAAGGGTTTTATCAATATTAAACTTTTCTTCGACACGTATCCTGCCTTTCTCACCCATTTGCCTTGATAATACAGGGTTGAGCATAAGGTTTTCAACATAGTAAGCAAACGATGACATGTTATTCTTTTCGGCCAGATATCCGGTTTCTCCATGCACTACTATTTCAGGGTTACTGCTTAAATCAAAAGCTATCACAGGCTTCCTGCAGACCATTGCCTCAGTCATTACATATCCAAATCCTTCCCATAAAGAAGGAAGAAGAAAAATATCTAAAGATTGCATAAATCCTTTGATATCATCAACAAACCCAAGGAAAACAACTTCATTCTCCATACCCATTTTCCTTGAATAAGCAATAAGGTCATTTTGCAATGCGCCATCACCAGCTATTAGTATTTTAAACTTATACCCTTTATCTTTAAGTATCCTGGCCAGTTGAATAAGGCGATACTGTCCTTTCTGTTTCACAAGTCGCCCTGCATTGCCAAGAATAATTTCGTTATTGTTTGATGTGTACTTAAATGTTACTTCTCCGGAATCATATTTTTTTATTGAAATACCGTTATAAATAACCTGTATCTTATCCTTGTCAATAAGGTTTGGATTTCTGGCTAATAGGGTCCGCTTTGTTTCTTCAGAATTAGCTATTATTCCGGTAAGCACTTTCCCAAAAAAGTACCTGTTAATAAAAGAATTCCTGACAGGAATAGCACTTCCTCTGCGGTACACAATATTCGGAACTCCGGCAATTTTTGCAGCAAAACTTGCCACTTTCATATCAGATGAAAGGTTTGTAATGATGAAATCCACTTTTTCCTGCTTAATAATACGTGAGATATGTAACACCTTAAACAGGTTTAAAAAACTCAGATTAGAGATCCCAATGTTATGGGAAGGAATACCATAATTACTTATTCTTGTTTTTAATTCACTCTTTTTGTTAGTAACCACTATAGGGTTTATCCCTTTTTCAGACAACCGGGTTGAAACATCAAAATGCCATTTCTCTCCCCCCCCCCATGATCTGGTACTATTAAAAAAACACACTCTGTTTTTCCCATGTAGTTTATAATCTCTGTAGAGATTTCTTAACTTAATATACTTAAGAAAAGTTTCATGGCTCGAATTCACAGTAATGATCAATCCGGTAAATCCGTCAAGAAAACCTAATTTTATAAAGAAATCCCTGAAAAAACGCCAGAGTGGATGAGCCAGAATAATAAAAAAGTTTACTCTTTTCCGATTTTGGTACATGGTATCAGCAAGGATATCTGAGAAATAGTTTGTTTGTTCAATGTGGGACTCAATCGAATAATATGAATAGTGCAGCAGATCTCCTTTTATATGTTTAATCGTGGATCCTTTTTCCATTATAAATTTATCATGAGGATTTTCCCCTTTCCATTTTCCCTTTCTGCTATCCCATAGTCGAAGTTTTTTTGATGGATACCATGATCCGTGTCTTATCCACTTTCCGCAATAACTTGTCAATCTGTTAAATTTATAACCATCCCTTTTCCAATTTTTCTTAACTGAAACAATAGAATCACGAAGTTGTTCTGATAATGCTTCATCGGCATCAAGTGAAAGTATATGGGGATAATTTGCCTGGCTGACAGCCCAGTTTTTTTGTTGAATATGTCCTTCAAAAGGATGCTGAATAACCCGGGCATTAAACCTACGACATATCTCAATAGTATTATCAATTGAACCTGAGTCCACCACAACAATTTCATCTGCTATACTTTTTACCGATTCAAGGCATCGTCCAATGTTCTTTTCTTCATTAAGAGTAATAATAACTACTGATAATTTTACCATGTTTAATCTACCCTGATTAGTTTTCTTACTTATGTCTTTTATCTTTTGCACGAAATGCATACTTTCTATTCATGAAAATAAATTCTTTTTACCCTTTCAGAGATGGCTGTAAGTATTTCATATGGTATTGTATCTATCTTTTCTGCAAGAGTTGTAACCGGATTATGTTTTCCGAAAATTTCTACTTCATCACCCACTTTAGAATCAATTCCCGTTACATCAATCATACACATATCCATACAGATATTTCCTACAACCGGAACCATTTTACCCTTAGTGTAGCATTGACCTATTCCATTGCCAAGCTTGCGGTTAAAACCATCTGCGTAACCTACCGGCAGGATAGCAATTTCTCTTTTGTATGCTTCAATTCCTTTTCGTCCATACCCAACCGATTTTTTTGCAGGTATTTGTTTTACCTGGGAAACAGTTGTTTTAAATGTTCCCGTGTTCATGAGTTTACAAGGATTAAGTGAACTAATACCATACAGTCCTATACCCAGCCTGACCATATCAAACATATACCGGGAGTGCCTTTCTATGCCAGATGAATTCAAAACATGCCTTATTATCAGGTAATCAAAATTATTAATAATTCTTCCTGACAGCTCTTCGAACAAACCTACCTGGTAATCGGTAAATTCATCATGTTCAGGTTCATCACTGGCAGCAAGATGGGTAAAAACTGATTTAACAAAAAGCTCAGAATTACTCAACAATTTCTCTATCAAAACATCAACCTCCCCTGGCAAAAATCCCAATCTGTGCATCCCTGTATCAAGTTTAATATGAAAAGGGAAAGAGGTGAATCCGCTTCTTTTTATATTTATCAGGAATTCATCGAGGATATTAAAACTGTATATCTCAGGCTCAAGATTGTACCTGAGCATACTTTCAAAATTATCTGCCTGTGGATTCATCACCATAATTGGCAATGTAATTCCGGCTTTACGTAATTCTACACCTTCATCTGAATAGGCAACAGCCAGATAATTAATATCCTGATACTGAAGCATATTGGCAATTTCATAGGTGCCACTCCCATATGAGAACGCCTTTACCATCACCATAACCCTGGTATCTGGTTTAAGTTTCGACCTGAAATAATTCAGGTTATGCACCATCGCATCCAGATCAATTTCGAGAACAGTTTGATGTGACTGTTTCTCCAATAATCCTGAAATATCTTCAAACCTGAAATCACGTGCTCCTTTAAGCAGAATTGCTTCATTATTAAAATTTCCCGGTTTAAATTCATCAATAAATTTAGAAGTAGTTATGAAAAATTGTTTTTCACCAGAAAAAAGTCCCTTATATTTGCAAATCGCTTCTCCAATTCCTATTAACCTGTCTATACCTTTTGCTTTAGTAAGATTCGATACTTCCCGGTATAATTCCTCTTCAACTCTTCCTGATTGAAAAATATCAGACAGGATAAGGGTTTTTTTTCTGTTCTGGTTCTGCAAATTAAGAAAATCAAGGGCAATACTCAATGAACCCATATCAGAGTTATAGGCATCATTTATCAGTGTGCAATTGTTTATGCCTTTTTTCTGCTCCAGCCTCATTGCAACAGGATCAATAGATATCATTGCTTTTTTTATGGAAGCTTCTGCCTGATCGAAATAAATAGACAGACACCATACATGTAAAGCATTTTCAATTGAAGCTTTATCAACAAATGGAATAGATATTTCTTTACACTCACCTTTGAATTCAGCTTTAATATCTGTTTTCGTTTTCCCAATTATTACTTCAGTTATCCTTAGATCAGCATTTTTATCATAAGACCAGGTAAAAGTCTTTTTCCCATTTCCTAAACCATTTGATCTAATTCGATCATCAATAAGCTTATGATCACTGCAATAAATTATAACCCTTGCATTTTTGAATAACAGCAGTTTTTCATCAACCTTTTGTGCAAGACTTGAAAAATTTTGTTGATGAGCTTCTCCAATATTTGTAATGATACCAATATCCGGTTTAATAATCTTTTCAAGTTTTTCCATTTCCCCCGGCTTTGAAATACCGGCTTCAATAATCCCAATATCAAAACTTTCATCCAGTAACCAGATAGATAAAGGCACTCCAATTTGTGAATTATAACTACGTGGACTTCTCACAATACTGTACTTCCCTGCTAAAACCTGAAATGCCCATTCTTTTGTTATTGTCTTCCCATTACTCCCTGTAATAGATATTAATTTCCCTTTAAAATGAGTGCGATTATACTCTGCTAATTTCTGTAAAGCATCTAATGTGTTGTTTACCAAAACAAAACAGGCATCATCAAACTTTTCTATCGCTGCCGGAAGCTGGCTGACGATAAAATTTTTTACACCATTCCGGTAAAGTTCGGGGATATAATCATGCCCGTTATGTCTGTCACCAACTAGGGCAAAAAAGAGAGATTCCGAGGGAGATACAATTCTACGGCTATCATACAACAAATCACTGATTATTGTATCACCGTTACCATAAACTTTTCCACCAATAATCCCTGCTATATTTTTCAATGAAATTTTTGGCATATCAACTTCCCGTCACAAACAGATTAATAATCCTGCATTATTCATGCAGAAGATAAAAGACAAAAGTAAAAAGTTAAAAGTGAATTATTTGCATAAGAAATTCAGATTACTTTTATATGAAAAATTTAATCGTCTGTCAAACATACTATGTTATTAGTACTTTTGTCTTTATCCTTTTATCTTTTTTCTTTCTGATTAATTTTTGAATTAATCAGTTAATGTTCAGTTCTTATTTTTTATTTTTTTTCATGGCACGATTGAAACAGTTCCTGCAAAGTGCTTCATAAATATCTTTTTCACCAAGCAAAACAATCTTATCAGTATCGGATTTTCGATAGGAATAATGTGCAAGGCTACCACATCTCATACAAATAGCATGAACTTTTGTCACATATTCAGCAATTGAGATCAAGGCAGGGATCGGACCAAAAGGATTTCCTTTAAAATCCATATCAAGACCGGCAACAATTACTCTTATACCACTATCTGCCAACCTATTACAAACCTCCACTAATCCATTATCAAAAAACTGTGCTTCATCAATTCCAACTACGTCAACATTATTAGCCATCAATGATATATTTGAAGCAGACTCTACCTGAGTTGAAACGATTGCATTTGAATCATGAGAAACCACCTTACTCTCAGAATACCGGGTATCAATGACAGGTTTGAATATCTCTACTTTGAGATTAGCAAAACTGGCTCGTTTTAACCTCCTGATGAGTTCTTCAGTTTTACCTGAAAACATACTTCCGGTAATAACCTCAATCCAACCTGATCGTCCGGTGCTATTTATAGAGTTTTCAAGAAACATCATGTAACAGTTTCTGGATAATAATCATTACTTTTGCAAAAGTAAGTAAAATGTGAGTGGAATCAATTAAACAATGAGATTATGAATTTTGAATTACTTATTGAAACGATTAATAAAGATATACAAGATATCGAAAAATCAGTAAAAAAATTCGAGAATCGTTCATCTCTCCATCGTGTGGAGATTGATCTGACCATGGAAAAAATAAGGAAATTATACGATTCACTTCAGAACTTAATTGAAAAAAGACCAGAGAAAGAAACCACACCACCGGAAGATAAACCTGAAAACATAAATGCGTTTGAACTGGAAGAAAACTCTTCAGCTACTGATAAAGATATTTCTGAAACAAGTCCTGTTTTAATAAAAAAAGCCGTTAAAAAGTTTGAAGAAAAGTCGCAGATTAAGTTAGGCGAACAAAAAAATGGTAAAACTGAAATTGTTGCTGATCGCTTACAAAACGGACAAAGCTTCAGAAATGAATCCCTCAGGCAGCAAGTGTCTTCAAAGGACTTGTCATCAAGGCTTAAATCACAACCCATTTCGGATATTGGAGCCGCTATGGGACTAAACGAAAAATTTTCATTTATCCAGGAACTTTTCAACAATGATCCTGACAAATTCACTGAAACAATAAGTATTTTAAACAACGCTTCCAATTTTAATGAAGCTTATAGTTATCTGAGTGATAAGTTCAACTGGGATATGGATGATTCCCATGTTCAAAAACTCCTTGATCTTACCCGTAGAAAACTTATTATCAGGGAAAATGAATAAACTATATCTTGTTCCTACTCCTATCGGCAATCTTGAAGATATAACTCTCCGGGCCATTGAAATACTTAAAAAGGCAGATATTATACTTGCTGAAGATACCAGGAAAACCGTTGTTCTCCTTAAACATTATAACATTCAAAAGAAGCTTGAGGCGCATCATAAATTCAACGAACACAAAACTATTAAGCAAATTTCAAAAAGGATTGAAAAGGGTGAGACTTTTGCCCTTGTTACGGATGCAGGAACACCTTCAATTTCTGATCCCGGGTTCCTCCTTGTCAGAGAATGCATTAGCAAGGGTATCCCCATTGAAACCCTACCCGGTCCAACTGCATTTATACCCGCTCTGGTTAATTCGGGTTTACCATCAGACAGATTCTGTTTCGAAGGTTTTCTTCCGCAAAAGAAGGGACGCGGTAAGAAATTAAAAGTTCTTGCCGATGAAGAAAGAACCATTGTTCTATATGAATCACCTTTTCGTCTGATAAAAACCCTCGGGCAACTTATTGAAAACTTCGGATCGGTAAGAAAAGCCTCTGTTTCGAGAGAGCTAACTAAAATTCATGAAGAAACTGTTCGTGGAACCCTTTCAGAATTGTATGATTATTACATCAACAAAACAATCAAAGGTGAAATTGTTATAGTTATTGAAGGGAAAAAATAATCCACCTAATTAGAGCCCGTTTATAAAGTCCAAAAGTTTAAATAAATATTAAAAATCACAAAAAACAATCATCAAATATCAAATAATAATCAATTACCTAAATCACAATATTCAAAGCTGTTTCGGTCATTTGATAATTGGTACTTGGAATTTATTTGTCTTTTGTTTTTTGTTTTTTGGTGTTTTGATTCAAGTTTTTTTTAACTTTTTGGACAGTCACTATTTAATCCTGACCCAATTTTTTTCTAAAGCAATATGCGCTTTGTTCGCTTACGAACACTAATGTTACGAAAACGGTCAATTTTAACAAATTTTAAGATTTCAAATTTTTCCTATATCTTATTGATATACTGCAATATATAACTTTTGGCATAAAATATGTGCCAATATTTGAAAAATTTGACCTGATATAAACGAAAGATAGGAGATTGAATCATGAAAGCACAAATAATTGAAAAGAATAGTTTTCCGAAGCCATTAGGAATGTTGCTGATATTTTTTCTGATAAGTATTACCTGTTTTGCGAACCTGATATTTGCTAATCAATCAGACTCAAAAACCTTTGATGAAGCTCAATCTGCTTTTTCAAAAACAGAAATTAATACCGGTCTGCAGCATTTTGATCCGCTTAAAGGATATTTCATCAAATATTAATTTTTTGATTATTAAAAGTATAGAAAATTAGAAGATACAAAGACTGAAGTATTATTCCCCGGCCAAAGATTCTTAAATTCCAACCTGAACTTATCCTGTATTTTCTCCAATTCACTTTTTTGTTCCAGTAAACGTTCCCTGATATTTTTAAGGTCAGCTTCTTTACCTGAAAGGCTCCGGTTTAAATCAATTATTTGTTTCTCTTTCTGTTCAATATCAGTTCGATTTGTTTCCAATTCCTTTTCCAGGTATCTAAGTTTTTCGTCTGATGATGCTCTTTTTGCTTCATATTTGAAACGCAGCAGTAACCAGATAATACCTGCACCGAGAAACAAACCGATTAATAAAAATACAATTTCTATTATTTAGGTCTTTCCTGTTTTTCGACTTCAATGAGTTCAAGGTATTCGTCTATCTTCTCATTTGGTACAGTAATAGAAAGATGATAGTGGCATATTTTCCATCCTTCAGATGCTTTCTTCAGAACACCCGATCCCCTGCATACTCCCATCCAGGTATCCAGTAATTCCTCAAACCATGCAAATTTGCCGTTTTCCGAGAAGTACATATTTCTTTCTATCGGATCAAATTCCCATGCTTCTCCTTTATCAAAATATGGCTTCGCAAACTGATAGAATTCTCTCTTAACCCATCGTTCAGAAGCATCAGTACCAATATATATGCAATCATCCGACATTAAACCAAAGAAAGTTACAGCGTCAGCATCTGCTGCAGCTTTGTGCCATTTGTCGATTAAATGATTTAATTGATCAGTCTGGGCGGTAGACAAACTTGAAAAAACAAGAAATGAAAGAGTCAATAATAAGTATCTGCTTTTTTTAGTCATATCATATTTTGTTTAAAAATTTCAAACTTGTTATCCACCTTCTCCTCCAACTGGCGGATACGGTGGACAAAGCTGGTTACTGGTTACTGGTTCAAAATATTAAATTATTGAACTCTCATCTTATGTATCTTATATCCAATAAGAGACTCGATCCTGTCTAAGATTCTTCCTTCTTTTCGATTAACAAAAGTCAGGGCTACTCCTGTTGATTCAGCTCTTGCAGTTCTTCCAACTCTGTGTACATAATCTTCAGGATCATTAGGAATATCAAAATTAATAACCAGGTCAATATCTGTAATATCTATTCCCCGGGAGATAATATCTGTTGCCACCAACATTTGGATTCTCTTGTTCCTGAACTTCAGTAAGGCATCTTCCCTTTCTTTTTGGATCAGATCTGAATGTATAGCCATGACTTTGAAACCCAACTTTTGCATCTCTTTTTCAAGAGTTCTTACCTTCTTTTTGGTTGAACTGAAAACCAGGATGCTTTTCAGCTTTTTCCCATGAAGAAGTTGTTTTACCAAAGGCAATTTCTGCTCCTCATTAAGCAAGTAGACACCCTGTACTATCCCTTCGGCCGGTTTTGCAATACCCAAGTCAATTTGAACAGGATCATTCATAATTTTTTTTGCCATACGCCGGATCTCAGGAGGCATAGTTGCCGAGAACATTAACGTTTGCCTTGATACAGGCAAGCCGGATATTATTTTCATAATATCATCATAAAACCCCATATCCAACATTCTGTCAGCTTCATCAAGTATCAGGCAACGCAGTGAACTAAAATCAACATATTTTAATTGAATATGTGCCAGTAACCTACCCGGTGTAGCAACGATAACATCTGCTCCTTCAACCAAAGCTGTTTTTTGTTGATTCCAGGTTAAGCCATCCCCACCTCCATAGACAGGGATACTGCTAACCGGTACAAAGTACGAAAACCCTTCAAAGTGCTGGTCTATCTGCATAGCCAGTTCACGTGTCGGAGCCAGGACAAGTGTATGTATTTGTCCTTTTCCTGAAGTTTCGTTGGAAATATGCTCAAGAAGAGGAAGGATATAAGCCGCTGTTTTACCGGTCCCGGTTTGAGCACAACCTATTAAATCCTGCTTCCTGAGAATTGGAGGTATTGCTTTTTCCTGGATAGGTGTTGGATTATCAAAACCCATTGCCTCCAGACCTTCATAAATACCCTTACTAAATTTAAAATCTCCAAATTTCAAAATGCAGCTATTTACTATTCCTCTATATTTCAGTTGTTAATATCATTTTTTCTTTCCTAACCACGTTTAGTATCAGAAAGGTGGTTCATTACCTGCTCCTGGTTTTTTATTTGAACCTCCTTTTCCTTTCTGACCTGAATAGCTATTCATTTTTGAACCAACCGTATAAGTTTTCAAATCATCATTTGATGACATTTCACTAACAGGTATTTCATCCAACTCTACAAATTTGGCAAACTCATCACGGAAACGCAAAATAATATCGCCTATTGGCCCGTTACGATTCTTAGCCAAAAGAATTTCTGCCAGTCCCACCAGTGAGTTACCATCATCATCCTCAAATATACCATATTTCTCGGGGCGGTGAATAAAAAGAACCATATCAGCATCCTGTTCAATGGCACCAGACTCACGAAGGTCAGAAAGTTGTGGTCTTTTACTACCAGAACGTATTTCAACCGACCGGTTCAACTGCGACAGGGCAATAATCGGAATATCCAGTTCTTTTGCTATGCTTTTCAATGATCTTGAAATAGAACTAACCTCCTGTTCGCGACTTAATGTATTAGGTGGTCCGGTCATTAACTGAAGATAATCCACAACAATAAGTTGTATATCATGTTGCAGTTTTAGTCTTCTGCATTTTGCTCTCAATTCAAAAATTGAAATTGCAGGACTATCATCAATATAAATAGGTGCTTCAACAAGCTGTTTTATCTTAGTATCAAGTTGTTTCCATTCATGTTCATCAAGATTCCCGTTCCTGATCCGGTTAGATGGCAACTCTGTTTCACTGACAATAAGACGGTTCACCAATTGAACAGATGACATTTCGAGTGAAAAGAAAGCGATTGGACGGTTATGTTCAACGGCAATAGTTCTTCCCATTGACAGAGCAAAAGCTGTTTTTCCCATTGATGGACGGCCAGCAATTATAATAAGGTCCGATTTCTGCCATCCCGATGTCAGCCTGTCGAGTTTTGTATATCCTGATGGTACACCCACAAGGGTTTCCTCATGCTTTGCAGCTTCCTCTATCCTTTCTATTGCCTTCTTAATCAAGATATTAATTTTAGCAGTCTCTCTTTTTATATTTCCCTCAGCTATATTAAATAGCTCCCTTTCAGAAAAATCAAGCAGATCATCAACATCAATACTATCGTCAAATGCTCTGTTCTGTATCTCGGAAGAAATTCTTATCAGTTCACGCTGAATATACTTCTGTGCAACAATCCGCGAATGATACTCAATATGTGCAGATGAAGCAACCCGATTTGTAAGCTGTGTGATATAAAAAGGCCCCCCAACACTTTCAAGCTTATCATTCGATCTGAGTTCTTCTGTTACAGTAAGTATATCAATTGGTTTCTCTTTTGTCGATAATTCCAAAATTGCATTGTATATTTTCTGATGAGCATCTTTGTAGAAACTTTCGGGTTTCAGAATATCCAAAACCGAGATCACAGCATCTTTTTCCATCAGAATTGCTCCAAGCACTGCTTCTTCAATGTCGATAGCCTGAGGTGGTACCTTCCCAACATCAAGATTAAACGGAGATAATTTTTTCTTTCCGGGACTGCTTTTTACCGCCATAATTTAATAATGTATTTTGTATTATGAAATTGTTTGTTGATATACTTCATCTTACTTTTGTTATCACTTAATAAACAATGCCTTTCGTCCTTGCGAATCTACCAAAACAACTCTTTTTTCAGAATATAAAGATATTAAATTGAACCTTCCTGATATTATAAAAAATGTAGTTCTTATAAACATAAAATGTTCATAAAAACATATGATTTGTTGAAAATTCTTATCATTATCTGGTTTAATGATACTTGAAGAAAAGTCAAAATTATTAGAACAATTATAATTATTACATTTTTTATAATTAATCAGTCGGCAGTCCACAGTTGCTCTTGCAATGGATATTTATCACGTTAGCAAGAAATTTCCTAAAAATGAACTTTACTCTTTGTCTACTCAAATAAAAAGATCCTCAAGATCTGTTTGTTCAAATACTTAATCACATGATTCAAAATCCTGAAAAGTATAAATAGCCCTGTCTTCAGATTGCCGACTGCCGACTGAAGATTGCCGACTTAAAAATGCAAAGTATAATGAGATTAGCCATTTTGGCATTCCAAATTTTAGACACTGAATAGTTGCCATTTTTTAATTACTTTGCAAAGTCATATTCTTTTTTTTAATCCTGTTCAATGATCTGTTTCCCTAATGCAAAAATAAATATAGGATTACGGGTAACCGGAAAACGACCTGACGGATATCATAATATTGAAAGTATTCTATACCCTATAGGTTTAACCGATATACTTGAAATTTATGAACAGGAAAAAAAATCCGGTAAAGGTATTTCACTGGTTACAACAGGTATTAAGATTGATTCACCTCTGGAGGAGAACCTGGTTTTTCGCACTGCAGAATTATTAAGAAAAAAATATTCAATACCTCCGCTGGATATTCATTTGCACAAGATAATTCCAACCGGATCAGGTTTGGGAGGCGGCTCTTCGGATACATCTTTTTTACTACGCATTCTAAACGAAAATTTCAGTATTGGGATTACTGAAAAAAAACTGCATGTTATAGCATCAGGCTTAGGGAGTGATTGTCCGTTTTTTCTGGATAACAGCAGTGCATTTATTTCAGGACGAGGAGAAAAAATTCAACAAATATCTCTTGACCTTAGCCGTTTCTACCTTGTGGTTGTATATCCTGACATCCATATTGATACAGGTTTAGCTTATTCTCAAATAACACCTTCAAAACACGGATTATCCTTGCAGAAACTAATAAGATATCCTGTCAGTCAATGGAAAGAAAATATTTTTAATGATTTTGAAAAGCCTGTTTTTTCAGAATTCCCCAACATTAAAAGAATAAAGGAAAAACTATACAGGATGGGAGCCATTTACAGTTCTTTGACAGGTAGTGGTTCAGCAGTATATGGTTTATTCGACAAAGAAACAGAAACAGATGAGCAATTTGGACATTACCTGGTATGGCAGGAGCAGCTAAACAAAAAGTTGGTATAGAAACCATTCCATTATTCCATTATTCCATTATTCCCCTGTAGAAATAGCTCCTACGTCGCATTTCACAGGGCAGGCATTATTCCATTATTCCCCTGTAGAAATAGCTCCTACGTCGCATTTCACAGGGCAGGCATTATTCCACTATTCTAGTTCCATCATTAGAATCCCCCTAGCTATTTTCTCACCCTCTTTCACTTTTATGGTTTTAATAACCCCGGGACGTGGAGACTTAATCCGGTTTTGCATTTTCATTGCTTCCAAGATCATTATATTATCACCTCTTTTTACTTTTTGTCCTTTTTTCACAAAAACTTTCACAATGGTTCCCGGAATAACAGAAATAATTTTTTTAGCATCCGGAACTGTATATTTCTTCCTGTTTTCAAACTTAGAAATCAGATTGGTTTTATAACGGGTCCCATCAACATTTAAAGTCTTGAACTTAGGTTTAGATTCTATTTCTTTCTTTTTCCACTTTTTCATA
>JADFUQ010000145.1 GCA_015222065.1 Bacteroidota bacterium | reverse complement strand
AGATGGGAATTGGGAATAGATAGTGCAGAAACTGATTCTGTGATTTCAACCACACCGGAATTTATTCTCACAGTTACTGATATTACGGGAGAAAATAATACAATAAAAACTTATTCTAAGCCGGTATCTTTAGTGGGCAGGGAAGATATATTAACTGCCAGCCATAATGAGGTATTTGTGAAACGAAATGATGAAAAGGAGCTTTCCGTAGCGAGGTACTTCGATCTGGACCCGGTTATTAAGGAAATAAAATATTTTTTAGCGAAAGGAAAATAGAAAATGTATATTGGCTCTCTGACATTTTTTTTGTATTATTGATAATTATTTTTCCTCAATTATATGAAGGTTCTGAAAGTATTTTTTTTTGATTAACGATAAACAATCAAACAATGAAATTTGTTATATCCAGCACAGAATTACTGAGTCATTTACAAGTAGTTAGCAGAGTAATCAGCTCAAAAAACACATTACCTATTTTAGATAATTTTTTATTTAAATTGAGTAAAAATGAGCTGGAGATTACTGCCTCAGATCTTGAATCAACACTTATTACAAGGATAGTTCTGGAAAATGCTTCGGAGGAAGGTAGTATCGCGGTACCTGCAAGAATATTAACTGATGCGTTGAAAGAATTTTCGGAACAACCTTTGACTTTCGAAATTAATCTGGATAGTCTGGCAATTGTTATCAATTCTGAGACGGGTAAGTTTAATATTGTTGGCCAGAATGGAAGCGATTTTCCGCAGTTGCCCGGTTTGAAAGATGAACAAAAAATATCCTTCAAAATTGCTCCTGATGTGCTTCTTGCCGGCATAAGCAATACGATTTTTGCAACAGCAGAAGATGAATTGCGGCCTGTAATGAATGGGATTTTTATTGAGCTATCTCCGGATAATCTTACTTTTGTTGCATCTGATGCACATAAACTGGTAAGATACCGAAGAACCGACGCCAGTGCTGAAACCGATTCATCTTTTATTTTTCCAAAGAAACCGGCTTCATTACTGAAAAATGTCCTTCCCGGGGAAAGCAATGAAGTTTCTGTTGAGTTTGATGATAAAAATGCCTATTTCATTCTTGAGAAGTACAAGCTTGTGTCAAGACTTATTGATGGGAATTACCCGAGTTATTCATCTGTAATTCCATCTGATAACCCAAATAAGCTGACTATTGACAGGGTTGAATTTTCCAATGCTTTGAAAAGAGTTTCTGTATTCTCAAATCAGGCAAGCAATTTGGTGAAACTTCAGATATCAGGTAACCAGATATCAATATCAGCACAGGATTTAGATTTTTCAATATCAGGACACGAAAGGTTTAACTGTCAATATGATGGCGAAGAAATGGAGATTGGATTCAAGTCAATTTTTCTGATCGAAATTCTTTCAAATATTTCTTCTGAAAATGTGGTTATGGAATTGTCTGATCCAACACGGGCAGGCTTACTCTTCCCGGCAGAAAAGGAAAATGACGGGGAAGATGTTTTAATGCTCCTTATGCCAATGATGATAAATACTTAATTAAATCTTCTTCATGGAATTGAACCTGAGGAATCCAATTGCCTTTTTCGATCTTGAAACTACCGGAATTAACGTGGCAAGTGATAGGATTGTTGAAATTTCTGTATTAAAGGTTGATCCTTCCAGTAACGAAGAGTTACTGACTCAGAGGATCAATCCGACTATCCCAATTAGTAAGGAAGCTTTAGCTATTCATGGAATTTCGAATGACGATGTTTCAGATAAACCCACCTTTGCAGAATTTGCCAGGAAATTGGCAAATTTTCTTGAAGGATGTGACTTTGCCGGGTATAACTGTAATAAATTTGATATTCCTTTATTAGCGGAAGAATTCCTTCGGGTGGACCTGGACTTTGACTTTAAAAAGCATAAAGTAATTGATGTGCAGGTGATTTTTCACAAAATGGAGCAAAGAACCCTAAGTGCTGCCTATAAGTTTTATTGCAACAAAAAACTTGAAAATGCTCATAGTGCTGAAGCTGATATTATAGCTACATATGAGGTGCTTAAAGCTCAACTTGATTTTTATTCAAACCTTAAAAACGATGTAGATTACCTTAGTAAGTTCTCATCACATAAAAAGACTGTTGATTTGATTGGACGGATTGTTTATAATCAAAAGGGGGAGGAGGTTTTTAATTTCGGGAAACATAAAGGAGAAAAAGTGGAAGATGTTTTCAATAAAGAACCAAGCTATTACAATTGGATAATGAATGGCGATTTTCCGTTGTTTACTAAAAAAGTGTTAACTGAAATTAAGCTAAGGCCAATTAATAGTAAATAAATAGGGTTTTTACTTATAATGCATCTAAGAGTTAGTCACAGAGAAACACAAAGAAGTTACAAAGACTCACCCCGGTACAGTCATCCCCTGTTAAATATTGCTTCGCAATTTCACAGGGTAAACTTCCTTACGGGGCAGGCAAAGACTTTTGAGACAGCCCCGGGAATAATCTTTCCAATGGGCTAAATCTGATACTTATATTAATCGCAAAAATTATCAAATGAAAATTATCTGCATTGGGCGAAATTATTTGAAGCATGCAAGGGAGATGGATAGCCCCGTTCCCACGGAACCAATATTCTTCATGAAACCTGAATCTGCAATTATAAAAAAGAATAAACCCTTTTTCCTTCCTGATTTTTCTAAGGAAATTCACCATGAGGTGGAACTGGTATTGCAAATTTGTAGATTAGGTAAAAATATTGCTCCTGAATTTGCTCATAGATATTATGATAAAATTGGAGTTGGGATTGATTTTACAGCAAGGGATATCCAAAGAAAATGTATAGAAAACGGGTTGTCATGGGAAAAAGCAAAGGCATTTGATGGATCTGCTCCACTTGGTAAGTTCGTGAAAAAAGAAAACCTGGGTGATGTTGATAATATTGATTTTAAACTTGAGATTAATAAAAATATTGTACAACATGGAAATACAAAAGATCTTATTTTTCCTTTTGACGAATTAATAGCATATGTTTCAAGATTTTTTACCCTTAAAACAGGGGACTTAATATTCACCGGGACTCCTGAAGGAGTAGGTCCGGTGAACCATAACGATGAGCTAAAAGCATATATTAATAATGAGCTTTTGCTTGATTTTATAGTAAAATAATTAATGTTTCGCATTTAACAACACATTAATATACAGTTGTTAAGATGAATAATGAATATCGATTAACGAATAACGAATTT
>JADFUQ010000144.1 GCA_015222065.1 Bacteroidota bacterium | reverse complement strand
CGAATGGTTCAGTTTGTAACAGGAATGAGTAATATTAGAGATGTTATTCCTTTTCCCAGGACACCACGGAATGCAGAGTTTTAGGGAAGACGATGGAATGATGGAACGATGGAACGATGGGACGAAAGAACGAAAGAGTTTAAGGTTTGAAGATGGTTAAAGTTTGAAGATCTTAACCCGTAACCCGTAACCCGTAACACTAATAACTACGTATAATAACTGAAGAACTATAATTATTTAGCATAATGCTTAAGCAAAGGTTACAGCAAAAATTATTACAAAAACTTTCTCCTCAGCAGATCCAGATGATCAAGCTGCTGGAGATACCTGCAATTCAGCTTGAGCAACGGATTAAAAAGGAATTGGAAGAGAACCCTGTTCTTGAGGAAGGAGCAGACGAAAATATTGATAAACAGGAAGAGGAAGACATTGTTGATGATACTTATGAGGATAATACTGAGGAGTTTTCCCTGTCTGATTATCTTGATGAGGACGATATTCCTTCTTACAGACTTGCATCAAGTAATTATTCAAAAGATGATGGAGGAAATGCCGAAATACCCTTTTCGGTTGGTTCATCATTTCATGAGCACTTGAAAAGCCAGATGGGGCTGCAGTATCTCACCGAGAAGGAAAAAGAACTTGCTAAATATATAATCGGGAACATTGATGAAGATGGTTACCTTCGACGGAAATTGGAAAGTATTGTTGACGACCTTGCATTTTTACAGAATATTAAAACAAGCGAAGCAGAATTGCTAAATATCCTGAGAATTGTTCAGGATTTTGAACCTCCCGGAGTAGGAGCCCGTGATCTGCAGGAATGTTTGCTTCTTCAGATAGAGCGAAAGGATCAGGATAACCCTGTTAAGAAAAGGGCACGGGAAATTCTTAAATACTACTTCCAGGAATTTACTAAAAAACATTATGAGAAAATAAAAGAAAGGTTGAACCTGGCTAATGGAGAATTGAAAGAGGCAATTGATGAAATATTGAAATTAAATCCTAAACCGGGTGGCTCGGTAAACGACCCGCACAGTAAATTATTCCACCAGATTGTGCCGGATTTTGTACTTGAAAACAGAGATGGAGAACTTGAACTGTTACTGAATTCAAAAAATGTTCCTGATTTGCACGTAAGCCGCACTTACGCTGAAATGCTCAGATCTTTTAAAGTCCAAAAGGACAAACCATCAAAAAATGAAAAAGAGGCTATAAGCTTCGTTAAACAAAAACTTGATTCAGCAAAATGGTTCATTGATGCAATCAGACAAAGACAGGCAACCCTTTTAATTACTATGAATGCAATATTGAGTTACCAGGAAAAGTATTTTATTGAAGGAGATGAGACAAAACTTAAACCCATGATTCTTAAAGATATTGCAGAAATGACCGGGATGGATATTTCAACTATTTCACGGGTTGCCAATAGTAAATATATCCAGACACACTTCGGAATATTTCCTCTTAAATACTTTTTTTCGGAGGGAATGCTGAAAGAATCAGGGGAAGAAGTGTCAACGAGGGAAATTAAGACCATTCTTATGGAATGTATTGAGAATGAAGATAAGAAAAAGCCACTCAACGATGAGAAACTTGGTGCAATACTTAAAGAAAAAGGCTACCAGATAGCCAGAAGAACAGTGGCAAAATACCGTGAGCAGTTGAAGATATCGGTGGCAAGACTGAGGAAGGAACTGTAAAGGAAGAGCGAAGAGATGCAAAGATTAGCAGCTAAAATTATTTCCATAATATTTCATCCTATGTTTATGCCGGTATATGGAATATTGATACTTTTTAATTCAGGCATTTTTCTGTCCTATCTTCCCGGACCGGTAAAACGGATTGTTATTATAATTATCGTTGTAAATACAATAATACTTCCCTTATCTCTTGTTCCTTTTTATCTTAGTCAAAAGGTTATCAAATCTATCCATGTGATCACTTCACGTGAACGGATAATTCCATTGACGATGAATAGTATATTCTTTTATCTGGGATTTTACCTGCTTAACAGATTACAGGTACCTGATTTGATAAAAACATATTTCCTCGCTTCTTTTTCAGTAGTTGTGGTTTCGTTATTTGTGTCTTTAAAGTGGAAAATTTCCATTCATATGATTGGAATTGGCGGGTTGACAGGAGCAATCATAAGTTTATCATTGTATCTGGGAGTTGATATGAAAGCTGTTTGGATGGGTTTGATCCTGTGTAGTGGATTAATAGGTTTTGCAAGACTGGAATTGAATAGGCATACTCCGGCGCAGGTTTATTCCGGCTTTTTAACCGGTCTTCTGGTAGCAGGTGGAGTGATGATGGTTGGATGAAGAAGGCGGAAGGCGGAAGGCAGAAGGGAAGAGGGAAGAACGAGAGGACGAAAGAACGATAGGACGATGGAAGAGAAGAGGTGAAAAGGAGAAGAGAATAGGTAAAGGTTTCAGGTTAATTTTACCAATTAACTAATTAACCAATTAACCAATTAACTAATTAACAAATAACGATAAGAAGAGATTATCAGGTAGTCAATAGGGGATCATTTTCAGGCAGATGAGTAAGTTTAAAGGGTTTTGGGTTCAGGGCGTCCAGTTCCTTTAATTTGCTCCAAATGTCAGAGATGTGGTTTTGGGAAAGGGAAATATGCCTGCCACATTTAACCATATAACAGGCAAGATATTCCTGTTCCGTTTGTCCGGGTGTTGGAATAAGAAGCGCTTTTTTATTTAATGCGGCTAAATCCATCAGTATAGAATAACCGGATCGGCAAATAATATTGCCGGCTTGAGATAGTAACACACTGATCTCCCCGGAGGAGAGATGGTTTGCCATCTTTATATTGTTTTTATCCGGTTTTGTCTTTTTCTTTTCCGGTTTTCCCCGTAAAAAAAACACTTTTTTATCACTCTCCTTAAGAATAAGTAGAAGTTTATCTTCAAGGATTGTTCGCTGTGGTTCGGGACCTGAAAGAATTACTACGATATCATAAGGATTGCTTATTCCGGACGACCTGTTTTCAGGCAGAAGAAAACGGGAAGCGATGCCTGTAAAATATGCATTGGAAGGGACCGGGAATCTTCCTGACAGCTCACCTGAAAGATTATCAGGTCCCTGCTTATCCGGGATCCAGCAACGGTCATATTTCTGAATTATCCATCTGTGTAATTTATATACGGGCTTTTCAAGAAATTTTGCCCATCCGGGCAGCCGGATACTAACCTGGTGAGTAATATAAACGGTGAAATAATTTTTATTCCATAGCCCGAACCGGTTATCAGAGATAACAATATCCGGCTTGTGCTTCTTCAATAATTCCTTTAAAAAAAAATGTTCCCTGGCTGACCCGATAATTATTTTCAGAAAATAAAATAGTGCCAGTATTGACATGGGAACGATGTGTGAATAGCGCATCCTGTAATATGATGGGAACCGCACCCAATCAAGATCAGGAAATTCTTTTCTTAAAAAGGACAAAGGAGCATTATCGGCAGCAATAATAACCCGGTTCCCTTTTTCCAGTAGTTTATGGATATAATAAACACTCCGGCCGGCATGTCCGAGACCCCAGTCAAGAGGGCAAAACAGTATGGTTCTCACCTTAATCACCTTACTCAACTACTCACCTTTAGTTCACTTATAGAAAATTTAATTACGTTATTCTATGGCTCTGTTCTAATTTGTGTATCTTAAACTAAACTAACTAATATTTCGTCCCTAACGGGACTTAGAATACTGAT
>JADFUQ010000143.1 GCA_015222065.1 Bacteroidota bacterium | reverse complement strand
TATTGGCATTCAACCACAACCCCGTAAAGATGAGAATACTTACCGATGGAACTGGAATGCACCGTTAATTCTTAGCCCACATTCTCATACACGTCTTTATGTTGCTGCCAATAAAATGTTCCGCAGTGAAAACAGGGGAAACTCATGGAAAGTGATCTCGGATGATCTGACAAGACAACTGGACAGGAACACCTGGAAAGTTATGGGTAAATTCTGGAGCGTTGACGCAGTTAGAAAAGATGTGTCAACTTCACAGTATGGAACAATCGTATCATTGGCTGAATCGGAAGTAAAAGAAGATCTGTTGTATGTTGGTTCTGATGACGGACTGATCCAGATTACCGAAGATGCAGGTACAACCTGGCGAAGCACCGGTGATTTTGAAGGAGTACCCAAATACACATATGTTAGTGATATCTGCCCTTCCAAATTCGATGAAAATATTGTTTATGCTGCTTTTGATAACCGGAAAAGAGATGATTTTATACCCTATATCTTAAAAAGTACTGATAAGGGACAAACCTGGAAACCGATAAGCAGCAACCTTCCTGACAACGGAACTGTACATACCATTGAACAGGATTATGTAAATCCTGATCTGCTCTTTGTTGGCACTGAATTCGGAGCATTTTTCTCTATAGACGGAGGCAAAGAATGGGAGCAGTTGAAATCAGGAATACCCACGGTTGCTGTCAGGGATATGGTTATCCAGAAAAGGGAAAACGATCTGGTATTAGCTACATTTGGACGCGGTTTCTACATCTTAGATAATTATACTCCACTTAGATCATTCAAACCTGAAGTTCTTGAAGAGAATGCACATGTTTTTCCAATTAAAGACGCTCTGGTATATATCAGAAAAGGAGGAAGATATGGTCAGGGTTCAACACCTTACATGGGTAAAAATCCTCCATTCGGAGCTACTTTTACTTACTATTTAAAAGAAGGGCTTAAAACCCAAAAGGACTTAAGAAAAGAAAAAGAGAAGGAACAGTTCAAAAAAAGTGAAAAGATTGAAGTGTTATCATGGGATGAACTTAGGGAAGAAGGTAAAGAAGAAAAGCCCCATATCCGTTTCACTATATATAATAATCAGGATAATATTGTCAGGAAATTCACAACTAAAGCGTCAAAAGGGATTCAGAGAATAACATGGGATCTTAAGTACGAATCCACTTCTCCCGTACGTCTGAAAAATGATGAATTCGATCCTATGGCAGACGGTGGCGGAAGGATTCTTGCTATTCCGGGAATGTATAAGGTTTCCATCTCTAAAGTTTTTCAGGGAAAAGTAACAGAACTGGTTAGTCCGATTGAATTCAACGTCGTGGCTCTCAATAATACAACTATTCCGGCAGAAAACCGGAAAGAGGTGTTTGAATTCCAGGAAAAGGCCGGTGAACTTGCCGGTACTATGCAAGGAGCAATGAGGTATGCATCAGATCTTAGTGAAAAAGTTGAATATATCCTTCAAACTCTCTACAGGATGCCCGATTCAACTCCCGAAATGATCACTGAAGCAAAGAGAATCAGAAACGAGATTGATAAAATTGAATTTATATTTTACGGCCATAGCGCAAAAGCAAGCTGGGAAGAGGTGCCACCAGGGCAAATGCCGTTGCAGAGAAGATTAAGAAATATGGCATATACTCATTATGGTTCTACCGCACCCCTAACCCAGACAGAAGAAGATGCTTATAATATCCTCTCTGTAAAGCTTCCGCCACTTATTGAAAAACTAAAGAAAATTGGCGAACAAGAACTTAAGGAACTTGAAAAACAAATGGATAAAGCAGGTGCGCCGTGGACACCGGGCAGGGTTCCCGATTGGAAATAAAATATTTTTTTTAAATAAAAAATAGATTATTTTTGTTTTCACAATAAATATTTTTCTTTCGAAGGGAAATAGTTATTTTAGTATTAAAATTTACTATATATGAAAAAACTAGCAATAATATGTGCCGCCTGCATGGTATTAGGTGTAATTCTCAGTTCCTGTAACAGGGAAGTATGTCCTGCATACAGTAATGCTGATACTGTGCAGACTGAAGAAACTGCGTAGACAGGAATTTTTTTTCGGTTTTTTTCGCCTTCAGTTATCAAATTCTGAACCAGGACTTTAAATTTTCTGGTTCAGTAATTTTGTTTATTATGAAGAAGGTCCCATTACTTCTATTTATATTTTTTCTTTTTCCCCTGATCGGGGTTTCGCAGGGAGAGTTAGATGTTCAGCAAAAAGCTTTTTATAGAAACGAGAAATCCATCGGTCTTATGCTTAATTCAACCGGTTACGGATTAAGCTTAAGGTATGGGAAAAGGATCAATTTCTTTAACAAAAGAATATTTGAGGGAGATATAAGTATCCTTAAACATCCCAAAGAGTATAAAACAACCAATCCCTATTTTCCCAATAACAGACGGTTTGTTTTCGGCAAATTAAATTTTGCATTAACTCTCCGGGGCGGAATGGGGTTCCAGCATATGATATTTAAAAAAATTGATCAGGGGGGTATTGCTATCCGCTATATTTTTTCCGGTGGACCCTCATTTAGCTTATATAAACCTATTTACTACGATGTACTCTACCATGTATCGCTTTATGAAGTTGAGGTTAATAAGGAAAAATTTAATGTCTCAATCCATAAACCTGAGGATATTTACAGACAATCGTCATTCATGAAAGGAATTAACGAAATAAAAATTGTCCCGGGTGCTTATGGTAAGGCCGGAATAAATTTTGAATACAGTAAACAAGACAGGATAATTCACGCTATTGAAATTGGTGTTACATTTGATGCCTTTCTGAAAAAAATACCGATCATGGCCAGTGAAGATAATCTCTGGTTTTTTCCCTCACTTTTTGTGAGTTACAGGTTTGGCCGTATTATTGATCCCAAAACCCCACTTCCTGAAAATCCCGAATTTAATATCTCTGAACCGGGACTGTCCCCTGTATCTATTGGATATTAATACATGAAATGTAACTAATCAGTCGGCAGTCCACAGTCGGCAATCTGAAGACCGGGCTATGTATGTCTTGAGGATTTTCTTATCTGAGTGGTCAAAGAATAAAGTTCATCTTTAGGAAATTTCTTCCTAACGTGATAAATATCCATTGCAAGAGCAACTGCCGACTGTGGATTGTGGACTGCCGACTGATTAATGACAACAATCATTGATGAATTGATAATTATTCCTACTTTTGTATGAAATTTTTTAATAAATAATATTTAATTACTTGAATTATGGCAAAAATTAAAATTGCAATCAATGGATTTGGAAGAATTGGGAGAAATGTTCTTAAGATCGCCCTTGAAAGGCCGGATATTGAGGCAGTTGGGATTAATGACCTGACGGATACAAAAACTCTTGCACATCTTTTAAAATACGATTCTACACAAGGAAGATACGAAGGAGTTTCTTTTGAAAACGAATTTCTAATAGTTAACGGACTACGGGTAAAAGTAACTGCTGAAACTAATCCGGCAAATATTCCCTGGTCAGAAACCCCGGATGTTGTTGTCGAATCAACAGGTGTTTTCCGGGAAAAGGAAAGCCCAAAAGGTGGGTATGGTGACCATCTGAAAAATGGAGCAAAAAAAGTTATCTTAACAGTTCCGGCAAAAGATTCAATTGACAATACCATTGTACTCGGAGTAAATGACGAGGATATTAAACCGGAAGATCAGTGTGTTTCCAATGCATCATGTACAACAAACTGCCTTGCTCCTGTTGTTAAAGTGCTTAATGATAAATTTGGAATTGTGAACGGTTTAATGACTACTATTCATTCCTATACAAACGATCAGAGAATCCTGGATTTTCCACATTCAGATCTTCGCAGGGCAAGGTCTGCTGCTGTTTCTCAAATACCAACCACAACCGGTGCTGCAACTGCTGTAGGAAAAGTTATTCCTGAATTAAATGGAAAACTCGATGGGATGGCAATCCGTGTTCCTACTCCAACCGGATCACTGGTTGACCTGGTTGCTAACCTGAAGGTTGAAGCCACGGTTGCGGAGATCAATGCTGCAATGAAGGAAGCTGCTGAAGGACCAATGAAAGGAATTCTTGAATATACTGAAGATCCCATTGTATCTGTTGATGTAATACATACTGAGTATTCATCTATTTTCGATGCTCTAAGTACAATCGTAAATGGAAAAACTGTCAAAGTACTATCATGGTATGACAACGAATGGGGATACTCAGCAAGAGTGGTTGACTTGTGTGAAAAACTATTTGAATAATTATTTTTAAAAAAGACCTGAAATCAAATTTCAGGTCTTTTTTTTATTCATATACTATTATCATATTGAAAGGTATTTGAACAGTCTCCTTGTAATGAAGTCCCAGATTATAAATCGCCTCATCCTCCTCCTCATAATACCACTCTACAATACATGAATTACCTGCATCATAGTACCTTTTTATTATACGTAACAACTCAAGAATAAATTTTGACGATCCGCTGTTGGCGTATTCAAGTTTCACTATCACTAAAGTTTCTTTGGCCGGGTTTTGGAAATACTTATCAACCCATTTAAAAATATTTCTGTAGAAGGCATCCGGATTCTCGTGAATGGAACGACCCTCAAGTCTGAAAATCCCTGTTTTATTACCAAAGTTAACATATGGTGATATTCTGGATTTTTCAATGATAAGATCCTTCATGATTAATATATATTATGTTATTCTAACCAGCATTATTCATGCAGAAGATAAAAGACAAAAATAAAAAGTTTAAAGTGAAACAGAGCATAAAAAATATATGGATTTTGCGATCCGCCAGGCGGAGAAGCAATCTTTCCTGACTTATAGTAAAGCCAATGACAGTCCATTTATTTAGCATTCTAGTTGTTTTTGGGAGCTTGCTTCGTCGCTTCGCTCCTCGCAAAATCCTTTTTCAACCAATAAAATCCAGTTAAAACTTCATCTCTTTCGCCCCCTCTTCTAATTTACTCATTTCTTCATTTACTCATTCTATCATTTACTCATTCTATCATTTCTTCATTACATAGTTATATTTATTATTCATAATGTAATGCTTTTATCGGATCAAGTTTAGAAGCCTTAACTGCCGGTATATATCCGCTAATTAATCCTACAATAAAACATGCAGCAACCCCGCTAAAAATCCATATCCACGGAACAACAAAAGATGATTTGAGAAGAACTGACATAAGATTACCAACAAGTAAGCCTAAAATAATCCCAACAATCCCGCCCATCTGACCAATTAATATTGCTTCAAATAAGAATTGTTGCTTGATCATTTGCGCTTTAGCTCCGATAGCTTTTCTAACACCTATCTCCATCGTTCTTTCAGTAACCGAAACAAGCATTATATTCATTAATCCAACCGTGGCCCCAAGTAGAGTTATCAATCCTATAATGGATGCAGCTAAACTCACTTTCCCCATACTTTCAATCAGAATATTTACCAGATTGTCACTTTGGGTAATGTTAAAATCACTCTCATCCCTGGCAGAAAGCCCCCTCACTACCCTAAAAATCCCCTCTGCTTCACTAACCAGAATATCCACAAGTTTTTGATCATCAGGTAAGACATTTATCTTGAATGACATCCTGGGACGTGAAAAATATTGCCGTACATTGGTTACCGGTAAAACACACAACCTTTCATCCCCCAAAAAACTTGAACTCTGGGGTTCAAGTACTCCAATTATTTTATACTTACCGCTTCCGACTGAAATAACTTTATTTAACGGATTTTCAGAATCTTCAAAAAGATCATTAACAATTTCAGAGCTAACAATGGCAAAATTTCTATTCGTCTCTATTTCCGTAGAAGAAAAATTCCTTCCTCTTGATAATTTCTTGCCTGATACCCTCAGATAATTCTCATCAGCCCCGAGAACCCAGATATTTGGATTGGTTTTTTCAGATTTGTGTTTTACCGTAGCAATACCCGAAGCATTGATTGAAACTGAAACTACACCAGGAAAAGCAAATTCATCCTTAAACCTTTTTGCTTCCTGATACGAAATGTAAGAATAATTCTTTTTTCTGTAATGCTTGTCACCTACCTGGATATTCATTGACCGGCTCTCAATTGTAAAGGAATTTGCGCCAAGCATAGTGAATTGCTGTGTTATTGAATTCTTGATAGAATCAATAGCTGTAAGTATGCCCACCAAAGCCATTATTCCAAACGCTATAATAAGAATGGTTAGTATAGTCCGTAACTTATTTGTCCTTACCGATTGAATTGATACCCTGAGGTTTTCTCTAAATAAACCTATTTTCATAGTCACAAATTATCAAACCCTGTTAAAAGGAGCTACTTCTATTTTTCTTTTCATTGAATAAAAGTAAGAAAATTTAATCAATTAATTAATTCCGTTTACAGAAAACAAAAAATATATTAGTAGATTTACTTGTTTTTCATTTTATCTAAATAATTCATTATAAACTTAAATATCAATATGTTATGACCTTTGACATTGAAATGATCCGAACAGTTTATGCTGGTTTCAAAAAGAATGTCGAATCTGCAAAAGAAATTCTCTGCAAACCAATGACCCTTGCTGAAAAAATTCTCTATTCCCATACCGATAAAAATTTTAAAAACATAAAATTCGAACGCGGAAATGATTACGTTGATTTTAAACCAGATAGAGTAGCTATGCAGGATGCCACTGCTCAAATGGCACTTTTGCAATTTATGCAGGCAGGCAAAGAAAAAACC
>JADFUQ010000142.1 GCA_015222065.1 Bacteroidota bacterium | reverse complement strand
TCCGGAACCCCACAGGGAACTATTGCAGATTTTACGATAATAGCAAATTCTGTAGGTGGTTACAGCGACACTTCATACTTTTCAATTTGCATCGGAAAATACCATTATCTCGTTTGGGATCCATCACCTGATCATTCAAGCGGACCTGTCATTAATTCTTCTTTACAGTCTCTCGGATACAACGGAGTCTACTCCCAGACACTTCCAGCAACAGAACTTGATAAATACATTGCTATTTTTGTTTCCGTTGGGATATATGCTGATAACTATACCATTCAGAGCGGTTCAGTAGAAGCAAATGCACTGATTAACTTTCTGAATAATGGTGGAAGGATGTATCTTGAGGGTGGTGACGTCTGGTATTATGACCCACTTTATGGAGGATATGATTTCGGAGCACTCTTTGGCATCAACGCAACCGCTGATGGAACTGGTAACCTTAACTCCGTTCTTGGACAGAGTAGTACATTCACTAATGGAATGACTTTCAGTTACAGTGGCGAAAACAGCTACATTGATCATATCAGTCCACAAGGAAGCGCATCTCTTATTCTACGTAATTCATCACCAGTATACGATTGTGGAGTGGCATACGATGCAGGAACGCATAGAACAGTCGGGACATCCTTTGAGTTTGCTGGATTGGTTGATGGTTCGCCGCCATCGACAAAAGAGACACTTGCGGCTTCAATAATGCAGTTCTTCGGAATATCTGTTGGAGTTAAAGAAGAACAAATAGGTGGATTGAATCTACCAAAGTTCTATTCATTATCCCAGAACTACCCCAATCCATTTTCCGAAAAAACTATATTTAAGTATGCACTTCCGAAAGCATCTCATGTAAATATTTCACTTTATGATGTTACGGGAAGATGTATAAAGAGACTTGTTAACACAAATCAAGAACCGGGATATTACACCCTGAAAATAAATGGCACTGAATTAAAAACAGGAATATACTTCATACGGCTGAATTCTCGGGACTTCTCTATATCCCGAAAGTGCATGGTAATAAAATAAACTAAAGGGCGGGACAATTGTCCCGCCCAAACTTCTTCCTTTTCTCAAATCATCAACATTAAAACAGACCTATCTTCCAGCCAGTGTGACTATAACCAATAGGCGAGGCATCTTGCCTCGCTTCCTAAACCTCAATTGTTGCATTTTCCCTTGACAATCCTAATTTTTAAGTGTAGAAAAGGGTATGAGAAAAATTAAAATTATATTATTTTTCCTTGGCCTTTTGTTGAGTATTCTCATTCTCCTTATGAAAACACCAGATGGACTCTCAAGGCAGGGGCAGAATGCACTATCCATCTTTGTTTTTGCTGTTACGATGTGGATTACTGGAGCCCTCCCACTTCCTGTCACGGGAATTTCCGTATTTGCTCTTCTCTCCTTACTAAAAGTATTACCTGTAAAAACCGTTTTTTCACTCTTTGGCAGCAATGCTGTTTTTTTCATACTTGGAGCATTTATTTTGGCTGCAGCAATGATGAAAACAAAACTATCCACACGGTTTTCTCTCCATTTCTTACGTGGTCTCGATAGAAGTCCTGTATCTCTCTTCACTGGTATCTTTCTCATATCAGCATTCCTTGCCTTCTGGATGCCGGAACATGCTGTTGCTGCATTAATGTTACCGGTCGTTCTTGAAATTGCAGGCGG
>JADFUQ010000141.1 GCA_015222065.1 Bacteroidota bacterium | reverse complement strand
ATATTTATGAGAGGTCTGGGTTTTGGTTATGTTTCCACAACATTGCTTTCCCAGGTTGATGCCAGTGTTGGCGGAAAAACAGGGGTGAATTACCGGGGATATAAAAATATGTTGGGCTCATTTCGGCAGCCTGAATTTGTATTGTGCGATACGGATATGCTTAAAACCCTCCCGGAACAGGATTACCGGTCGGGTTTTGCCGAAGTTGTAAAGTATGGGGTAATTAAGGACCGGGAATTATTTAACTATTTGAGTGGTCATCCTGATGAAATAGAGAAGAGAGAAATAGCTTTTCTGACAAAAATTGTTAGCAATTCAATAAAAATAAAAGCAGGAGTGGTTCGAAAAGATCCAACAGAGCAGGGATACCGGCGAATATTGAATTTCGGACACACTTTTGGTCATGCAATTGAGAGTGTTTTCGGATTGACACACGGGGAATCGGTAAGCCTGGGGATGATAATAGCTTCAGATATTTCAGTTAAAAAAGGATTACTTGATAATAAAGAAGCCGGGCAGATAAAGAAACTATTATCAGATCTGAGCTTAATTGATCAAACAAAACATGACTATGCCCGTTTGGCTTCTATTATCGGCAAAGACAAAAAAAGGGATAAAGACCTGATACATTTTGTCTATATTACATCAATCGGTGAAACTAAAATAATTCCTGTTCCTGTTGAAGAACTTGAGATGTATATTAGGGATTATAAACTGAAAATTGATTAATTACTAATCAGTACTTAAAGTTAAGTAAGGTGAGTAGGTGAGTAGTTGAGTAAGGAGGAAAAAGAAAGAGGAAGAGATGAGAAAGTGAGAGATGAGAAGTGAGTGAACTCGTAACTCGTAACCCGAAACTTGTAACATTTTGGACATTTTATCATTTACTCATTTCTTCATTTAGACACTAAATAGTTACGATTAATTATTTATCCATGGATCTAACAGTATATCCTTCGCAAATATATGGTGTGGTGACTGCAAACCCATCGAAAAGCCATATGCAACGAGCCATAGTTGCCGGTCTACTGGCTGGTGGAAGGACTGTTATTTCCAATCCTTCTTTTTGTGAAGATTCTAAGGCTGCCCTGAATGTTGCTATGGATCTGGGAGCAAAAGTGGAAGTTGAAAATAAAAGGGTGGTAATTTCCGGAGGATTTGATCCTGTGGGGAATATGCTTAATTGTGGTGAGTCGGGTTTAGGACTGAGAATGTTTTCTGCTATTGCTGCTTTGTCAGGAAAGGAAATTACTTTGGTTGGTCAGGGGACTTTGAAAAGCAGGTCGGTGGCGATGATCGAAAAACCGCTTACTGATCTGGGTGCAAGAGTTACATCAAAGCAGGGTAAACTTCCTGTAACAGTTCGCGGTCCGTTAACCGGTGGAAAAGCAACAGTAGATGGTTCGTTAAGCTCACAATTTCTTACCGGATTGCTAATGGCTCTTCCACTTGCTGAAAAAGACTCGGAATTAATTGTAAATGATCTTAAAAGCAGGTTCTATATTGATCTTACAATTAAAGTTCTGAAAGATTTTGGAATTGAAGTAATAAACAATAATTATGAACATTTTTTTGTTCAGGGTGGTCAATCATACAGAAGCAGAGAGTATAAGATTGAGGGTGACTGGAGCGGATCGGCGTTTCTTATGGTTGCCGGTGCTGTGGGTGGTGAAGTAGAGGTAAAGAATCTGGATATTGGTTCAAGTCAGGCTGACAGGCGAATTCTTGATGTGCTGGAACAATTTGGTGCGCGGATAGCCCCGGGTGTTAATACAATCAGGGTAACCAAAGCAGAGATGAAACTATTTAATTTTGATGCAACAGACAGCCCCGATTTGTTTCCTCCTTTGGTAGTTCTTGCATCATACGCGAAAGGGAAAAGCAGGATAAAAGGAGTTAGCCGGCTTGCAGGGAAAGAAAGCAACAGGGCAGAAGCGCTGGTTGAAGAATTCACGAAAGTTGGCATGAAGATCGAAACAGATGGTGATGATATGATTGTTTATGGAGGAGGTGTTACCGGAGGTACGATCGATTCAAGGAATGATCATAGAATAGCAATGGCAGCAGCTGTTGCCGGTGTAGGAGCCGGGGGTAGTATAAATATTCAGGGGTATGAATGTATTAATAAATCGTACCCTGATTTTTTCACAGATTATCAAAAAACAGGAGGGAAGATAAATGAATAGTTTTGGAAGAATTTTCAGGATAAACATTTTTGGTGAATCACATGGTCCCGAGGTTGGAGTGACAATTGACGGATGTCCCCCGGGAATTTCACTTTCATGGGAGGATTTTGAGACAGACCTGGCGCGCAGGAAGAGTGGAGCAAAGGGAACAACACAGAGGAAAGAATCCGATACTCCCCGGTTAATAAGCGGGGTATATCAGGGGCATACAACCGGTGCCCCACTCACAATACTTTTTGAAAATTCTGATACCAGGTCGGCAGATTATGCTGATTTTACGGATATACCAAGACCGGGACATGCTGATTTTACAGCCCGGAAAAAATATTCGGGGTTTAATGACCCCCGTGGAGGAGGACGTTTCTCCGGACGGATAACAATAGGTTTGGTAGCTGCAGGTGTTATTGCAAAGAAAATAATTACCCCTGTTGAAGTAAAAGCCGGATTAAAAGAGGCAGGTGGTGAGAAGGAGATCGAACATGCTGTGGAAAAAGCCATTGCTGCAAATGATTCAATTGGAGGAATAGTTGAGTGTAAGGTGAATCAAATACCAGTGGGATTCGGTGAACCTTTCTTTGATTCCCTTGAATCGCTTATCAGTCATATGATATTTTCAATACCTGCCATAAGAGGAATTGAGTTTGGTGCAGGATTTGGCGCAGCAGGGATGAGCGGAAGCGAACATAATGATTCTTTTGTTTCTGCTGATGGCAGAACGGAAACAAACAATGCCGGGGGGATCAATGGAGGAATATCAAATGGAAATCCACTGGTTTTCAGAGTAGCTGTAAAGCCTGTATCAAGCATTTCCAAAAAACAGAGAACTATGAATATGGCTACCGGCGAAATGGTAGACCTGAAGATAGAGGGAAGACACGATGCATGTATCGCATTGAGAATTCCGGTGATTGTTGAAGCGGCAACAGCCATTGTGCTCGCCGATTTGTGCTTACTGAACCCGCAACACGTAACTCGTAACTCGTAACTCGTAACACGAATATGAAAAAAATTCTTATCCTCGGAGCAGGAAAAATGGGATCATGGCTAACTGAATCACTTTGTCTGGATTATGAAGTTGGGATATATGATAAGGACCATAAAAAACTCAGGTATTTTTTCAAAACTCAAAGGTTGACCAATTATGATGAGATTGCAGCATTCAAACCCGATTTGTTGATTAATGCTGTTAATCTTGAGAACACCAGGGAAGCATTTGAGGAGGTGATACCATGTCTCTCTGATCAATGTATCCTGGCGGATATTGCTTCAGTAAAAAACGGATTGAGAAAATTCTATGAACAATCAGGAAGAAGATTCGTTTCGACACATCCGATGTTTGGACCAACGTTTGGGAATGTAAAAGATTTGAGTGGTGAAAGTGCGATAATTATTGAAGAATCTGATGAGGAAGGAAAACAGTTTTTCAGATCATTTTACGGATCACTCTCTCTGAATATTTTTGAATACACATTTAATGTTCACGACCAGACCATTGCATACTCATTATCAATACCATTCTCATCTACCATGGTATTTGCAGCATGTATGAAAAAGCTTGAAGTCCCCGGAACCACATTTAAAAAGCATTTGGATATTGCCGGTGGAGTGCTTTCGGAGGATGTTTATCTATTGTCAGAAATACTTTTTAATCCTTATACCATTGAGCAGGTCGAAAAAATTCACGACCAATTAGGTATGTTAATTGATATGATCAGGAACAAGGATCAGGATGGTATTCATGAATTTATTCGGAAACTCCGGATGAATATTGGATT
>JADFUQ010000140.1 GCA_015222065.1 Bacteroidota bacterium | reverse complement strand
TTTTTCCCGATTATATTGAACAAAAGCGGAGGCTGATGATGCATATACATTGCCAGCCTCCGGATTGAATATATAGTGAATATATATAGTGATTGAATATTATAGCAAACCGGCTTTTTTAGCTGCATCATACAGGGTCCAGCCTTCGGTCCAATTTTCACCATTAGGATCGAAAGCACCCTTAAATGTAGCATTGTCAGACCAGGCAGGATAAGTTTTCAAGGCACCAAAGTCAACGTTTATTCCAGGTACCGTGTTATTATTATCGATCTCAGGATCAACATCATACTGGTTGGTTAATCCAGGCACATAGGTGTTGTACAGGTAATCATTAACCCTGGCTGAATCATCCGCTGTATAATTACCTTTCAGGGCTATGTAATAGATATCTTCAGCTGTGTTACCGGCAGTGATATTGTAGAACATATTGAAATCCACATCCAGGTCACCGTCAAAAAGCCGGTCGTAGGTAGTTTCAGTCTTATCTGCATTAAATTCGATCTCGATTCCTTTTTTCTGGTTGACGAAGATGGAATTATACCAGAATCCACCGGCATTTCTTCGCATTTTCAGGACGGCTGAACCATTAACACCTGCCCCGATAAGGGTTGCATTGTAAATTTCAGGTGTTGCATAGGGAGTGCCATCCTCGGGATTATCTGCTCCGTCAAGCTCTCCGAGTTCATCCCCTTCAGCGGGATCCTGGATAGCGCACCAGAATTGACCTTTGCCGCGGAATCCAGTGTCATAATCATAGGAATCATCTTTGTTATAGGCAGATAGCAGATATTTATAAGTAGCATCACCGCCCCAGAACTCGAAACCATCGTCAAGATTACCAAATACTTCTACATATTCAATGGTTGTTCCGTTTCCAACTCCACCAAAGGAAACTCCGTTAATCTCATTATCGGCACCGATCAGAGATCCTCCATGTCGTATGGAAATATAACGCAGGATGCCGGAATTGTCAGAGTCATTGCTGCCTCCAAATAAACCACGGGTTTCAGAAAGCGGAATACCTTCCATCTGTTGTTCTGCAGGAACGGTATTTAATTGGGCGTTACCCAGTATCAATAAACCGCCCCACTGTGCACTAAGTGTAGGATCAAGTTCGGTTTGGTTTACAAGTATATTTTTTTTCCATCTTACCGGGTCGTTAGTGGAAGTGAAAATAACAGGTTTATCTTTAGTACCATCGGCGATGATCTTGCCACCACGGGCAACCACCAAAGCACTGGCGTTTTCTGCTTGTCCGGGTTTGCCTTTAATGATAGTTCCGGCTTCAATAGTAAGAGTTTGACCATTATTAACATAAACAAATCCATCAAGAATATATATTGTATCTTTAGACCAGGTAACAGTTCCTGTACCAGCGGAATTTTTATCCCCGATTGTTTTAGTTATCATGGGTTCTTCTGCTACTGTTATTGTGTAATTTTGTGCAACGGTTTTATTTGCCTGATCAGTTAATTTAAAGTTGAACACGATATTGTCTCCTTCATCATAAGAATTCTCTACTATATATGAAAAGTCATATAGCAAATTGTTTTCATCTTTTTGACAGGTCTTCGAAGTAAAAATATTTCCATCCTTCGTTACATCAAGTAATTTTAATCCGGCTTCAGCATAAAGGTTTACTACAAACGCAACCTCAGCTCCTTCTTGCTGTTCACATGTATTTTGGTTAGGAATAAAGGTAATTTCAGGAGCTTTAAATGTTGATTCCTCTTTTTCACATCCAATAAATGCTACGAAAAGACCTGCAATAGCCATGAAATACAGGTAATTTTTTTTCACAATTCTTAATTTGATTTTTTTCATGATTTTTTTTCATTTTGTTTAGAAATTTATAGAACCGCTTTTATACGTTGCATCGAAATAAATCAATTAAGATTATTTGCGGATTAAGAGCAGTTTAAGGATTTGTTAATTTCCTGCCTGTTTTCAGGAACTTTTCATATTTATTTAATACTGGCTTAAAGATTTTATCATATATTTAATGCACCTTAATTTATTGAATTTCTTAGTATGGAAGAGAATAAAAAAAATAAAATTCTAATAGTTGATGACGAACTTGATATCCTTGAATTTATTTCATATAACCTTAGAAATGAAGGGTTTGTGGTTAATGTTGCCAATAACGGTATTGAAGGTATATCCAAAGCTAAAAATTCTATCCCTGACCTTGTTCTTCTTGATGTAATGATGCCCCGGATGGATGGTATGGAAACCTGTGAGGAGCTACGAAAGATCAGGGAACTGGACAATACAATTATTGTGTTTTTAACTGCCCGGGGCGAAGATTATTCGCAGATCGCCGGATTTGATGCCGGGGGAGATGATTATATAGTTAAGCCTATTAAGCCTAAAGTGCTGATATCAAGGATTAAAGCATTAATAAGGAGGAGGGATCGGGCAAATAATAGTGCTGAGAAACAAGAAAGCATGATAATTGAACAAGATGATATAATACTGGATCGTGAGAAATATATCGTGATAAAAAAGGGGAAAAAATTATCCCTTCCAAAAAAAGAATTTGAATTATTGGCTTTACTTATCTCAAGTCCTGAAAGGGTCTTTTCCCGTAATGAAATTTTTAGTAAAATATGGGGCGATGATGTTATAGTAGGTGACAGAACAATTGATGTGCATATTCGGAAATTAAGAGAAAAGATAGGAGAAAAACATATTCAAACAGTTAAAGGAGTTGGTTACAAGTATGTTAGTTGATGGGAGCAAAGAGCAATTATAACTCATAACCAGTAACCAGTAACCAGTAACCAGTAACCAGTTTAACTTACTTACTATTATTCTTATTGTGGATCACAAAATCCCTCTGAGATTTAATGATATTTACTGTATTAAGAAACAGGCTTTTTGTTTCTGATATAGTATTGAAGAATAACAGACTGTTTTTTGTCCCTGCTTCTTCACGTTTGATCATTTTTACCTGTTTCTTTTGTAATTTGTCAAGTTGTTCAAGTATTGATTGCTGCTTATCAATAATCTCCTCCAAATCTTCAAACTTATCTTTCTTAACAGTATTCAGAACCAGATTGAAAAAACTTGAAATATCTTCATTCAGATTATTCAGATAATTCCTTTGAACAGTTCTCAGGCGAGGGTGATTATTATCAATGTGGTTGAAAATAGGATCAGTCAGGTATGTAAGACAGTGAGCCGCTTCCCTGAGATAATCCAGTACCTGGACATAAAATGGTCCAGTATCCGATGACTCTTCATCAAGAAGTTTGATAGTGGAATATACGTTGTCCTTATGACTCTTAACCTCTTGATTAAGTTTCTTTATATCTTTCAAATTATGCTTAAGTAATTTCCTGTCCTCATTCAATAGCCCTGTTATACTCAGATAATAGAGCTTGGAAACTGATATGAGGGTTGATGTTACGTTCTGTCTTGAGATTTCAAGCACATTCTTCCTGTCCAGTACCTTGATTTTTTCTCTCTCTTCTTTTTCCTTTTCTTCTACTTTTACTTTTTTATTGTGAAAAGCATGGGTCCGGATAACGAGAAAAACAGCAAGAGCGATCAGGATCAGAATTCCTGGTAAACCTGTCCAGTGAATAATAATTGCTATACAGAATGCAACTGTAAATGCGCTAAGTGCAGTGAAAAACCAGCCGGTTATTACTGTGATTACACCGGATATCCGGTAGACGGCACTTTCCCTGCCCCAGGCACCATCAGCAAGCGAGGTCCCCATAGCTACCATAAATGTTACATAAGTTGTGGATAAAGGCAACTTAAGTGATGTGCCAAAAGCAATTAATATACTTGCCACAACAAGGTTAACTGATGCTCTGACCAGATCAAACGAGATAGATTCCTCACTTTTAAGTTTATTATATGAAGTCCGGTCAAATCTCTTTCTTACCGCAATTTGAATACGTACAGGTACAACTATGCTGACATATTTACTAAAAGATAATGTGCTCCTGACAATTGCGCGCGCGAGAAGTGAAGATTCAAATCTTTCAGTGCCCTCACCTTGACGACCAAGATCAATCTCAGTCTTTGTAACCGACCTTGCTTTCTTTGATATCCATAAGGTGATAGCCATGATAATCCCTGCTATTAACAGGAGAGAAGTTGGAGTTTTTACTGCAGTTGTCAATGAATCCATTAAGAAAGTGGCGGGATCAGCACCACTTGCAGCAGTAAAGGTTTTAAACGACTCAAAACCAGCAAGAGGAACACCAATAAAATTAACCAGATCGTTCCCGGCAAATGCCATGGCTAAGGAAAATGTTCCTACAAGCACAATAAATTTTAAAACATTGATCTTAAATAACCATAATACTAATTGAAGTAATAATGTCCATCCAATAAAACTTAAAAGGATAATGGAGAAGGAATTAGCTTTTATCCATATCATTTGTTCCGGAGAAATAAACGAAGAACCTTTTGCTCCTTTAATAAGCATAAAATAAGTTATTGCTGTAATAGCCAGTCCGCCCCATACAGAACCGAAATACTTCAAATATTTTTTATAATCAAAGGAAAACACAACTCTTACCAGATATTGAATAAGAGCACCAAAGGAAAATGCAATAACTACTGATAATAATATGCCGAAAATTATTGCAAGTGCTTTTCCCGTGTTGATATATGTATCAAGATCCCCGCCTTCAGGTGAGTTGGTTATTTTGATAATAGCTATTCCAACGGAAGCACCTAAAAGCTCAAAGACTATGGAAACTGTTGTTGAAGTGGGTAACCCAAAAGTATTGAACAGATCAAGAAGAATAATGTCTGTCAGCATAACCGAAATAAAAATGATCATAATTTCTTTAAAGAAAAACTGATCAGGATTCATAATTCCTTTCCGGGCAATTTCCATCATCCCGCTGGAGAAGGTTGTTCCGACAAGAATACCAATTGATGCAACAATCATAATTACCCTGATAGAGGCAACTTTTGAGCCAAAAGCCGAATTTAAAAAGTTTACAGCGTCATTACTAACACCAACAATGAGATCAGAAATCGCCAGGGCAAAAAGAATAACAACAATAAAAATATAGAAGGATTCCATGGGTGTTTTACCTTTAGATATTTTAAATAGGGTTCTTCAGGATAATGTATGTTATTTTGGAACACTGGAATGTTGGAATATTAGCATAATGGACCATGAGTTTAAACCCTTTATTAATGTTTTTTCTTCCCATTCTTCCATTGTTATAAAGAGTTCAAAGTTCAAGGTTCAAAGTTCAAAGTTCTAGGGGACACCCTCTTAACACATAAGTCGTACCCCGAAACCCGTAACTCTTTTAACACTACATACAATTCTTTTTTTTCCATTCTTCCACTCTTCCATTCTTCCATCTTTCCATTCTTCCCTTTCCGGATGAACCTTAAAAAATTTCTGAACAAATGTAATTCTCAAAATAATAGGAATAGTAGCTGTGTATGTTAATTTTAAGTTAAGTTTTATTTAATAATTTGAACATGGAAGTAATGCAACGTTTCCGGGGGCAAGAGGATTATTTTTATTGAACAATTGCAACAGATTTTGTAAGTTGAGGGTGATAAATTACCTTTGGTTCAATTTTTGAAAATTTAAAATCTATGCATAAATTATTATCAATTCCAATCATTATTCTGGTTACGGTTTCTTTTAGCTGCAACAAAAATGCTCAAATTGAACGAGGTGTAATGGCAGATCATGGCATGGTGGTATCTGCTCATCCTGAAGCATCGGCGATTGGAAAACAGATTTTAATGAAAGGTGGTAATGCCATTGATGCTGCTGTTTCTGTGCAATTTGCACTGGCTGTCTCATATCCTGCAGCCGGTAATATTGGTGGTGGTGGCTTTATGGTAGTGAGATTTGCAAATGGCACATCGGTTTCTCTTGATTTCCGGGAAAAAGCACCATTGGCAGGTCATCATGATATGTATCTGGATGAAAGAGGGGATGTTGTCCCCGGTTTGAGCACTTACAGTCATCTGGCCTCAGGTGTACCGGGAACTGTAGATGGAATGATAAAAATGCATAACAAATATGGAGTTCTCTCTTTTAAGGAAGTAATACAACCTTCAATTAACCTTGCCACTAAAGGATTCCCGATTACTGCAAACCAGGCAAAAAACTTTAATGGTCTTAAAAAACAATTTCTTGAATATAACAATCATCAACCGGTCTTTGTTAAAACTGAACCATGGAAAAAAGGAGATACTCTTATCCAGCCGGCGCTTGCTCGTACCCTTGAATTAATCAGGGATAACGGAAGAAAAGGGTTCTATGGCGGTGAGACTGCCAATAGAATTGTTGCAGAGATGAAAAGGGGAGGAGGTCTTATTACTAATGATGATCTCGAAATGTATAATTCAATATGGCGTAAACCGGTTATTGGTAATTTTTTGAACTATAAAATTATTTCAATGGGGCCACCCTCAAGCGGAGGTATTGCATTAATACAACTTCTCGGATCTGTGGAAAATTATCCGTTATCCGAATGGGGTTGGGGTTCATCTGAATATATACATCTACTAACTGAAGCAGAAAGATGGGTTTATGCTGACAGAGCTAAATTTCTTGGCGACCCTGACTTTTATAACGTTCCACTCTCTGGACTCATTGATAAATCTTATATCAAAAAACAAATGAGCCTTGTTTCGTCCGGTAAAGCCCGGATATCATCAGAAGTAAAACATGGAATCCCTGCCGGATACGAGAGTGAAGAAACTACCCATTTTTCAGTTGTTGATGAAATGGGTAATGCTGCCGCTGTAACTACTACACTTAACCGGGGATATGGATCGAAAATTATTGTAAAAGGAGCCGGATTTCTGTTAAACAATGAGATGGATGATTTCAGTTCCAAACCGGGCGTGCCGAATTCTTATGGTCTCACCGGTGGTGAAGCAAATTCTATTCAACCTGGGAAACGAATGTTGAGTTCAATGACTCCCTCTATCCTTGAAAACGAGGGTGAATTATTTATGGTTGTTGGCTCACCCGGTGGTTCGACAATTATTACAAGTGTCTTTCAAACAATTCTGAATATAACTATATTTAATATGGGAATGCAGGAGGCTGTTTGTGCAAAAAGGTTTCACCATCAATGGCTTCCTGATCAAATTTATTATGAAAAAGAAGCCCTGGATAGTCTTGTTGCAGATAAACTGAAGAATATAGGTCATAATTTAAAACTTAGAGGTCCGATTGGCCGCGTTGATGCTATTCTTGTTCTTCCCGATGGAATTCTTGAAGGAGGAGCCGATCCAAGAGGCGACGATACCGCTGTTGGTTATTAATAAATAGTACTTAAAGTGAACTAAAGTTAAAAGTGAACTAAAGTTGAGAAGAGAAGAAGTTTAAAGTGAACTAAAGATTAAAGTAAACTTAAGTGATAAAATGAATAAATGGGAAGAGAAGAAGTTATAACTTTAGGCATTTTAGCCCCTTATTCATTTTAGCATTTCAAACTTAAAACACTAGTGATAACTTTTATCTGTTAAATGAATAAAAACTTGAGATAAAAACAACATTTCCCATCAAATTTGCGTAATAAATGATAAGTTAAAACGAATATTATCATAAACTGTATATAGAAAATTGCTGAAATTTTTTTTTATAATTTTATTTTAATACATTTATAATTAAATTTAAGCGGTACTCATTTGAGTTTAAGGGTAGAAGAATGAATATTCAATATTTTATGAAAAACGAACAAATTTAACTTCCTGAAAAATGAAAAAGTTTCTTATCCTAATTATCATAATCCTTATTGTAATCTTGTTTTTCCCGGTGTTAAATATTGTGAAGTGGAGTATGCAACCAAAACGACCTCTTAATGTGCTTATTCTGGATAAAACAGTACCAACTTTTAATAGGTATAATCACAAATCGTTTCACTGGATCCTTACTCATAATAAGTATGTTAAAGGAAAAAAAAGGTTGTATTCTTACAAGAAAGACTACTTTGGTTTTGTTCCGCTACGTCCTTTGAGGGAGAAAAAATGGGAAACCCGGAGAATCCGGCTTGCTGAAATAATTGAACTAGCAGATTCATTAGATGCTCTTTACTATGCAGATACATATGGGGTGTATTTTAATGATTGGTATCAAGGAATTAATCGTAGTAACCGTTCCAGGCTAATTTATGGAGGATTAAACAATAGTGATTATCTCTTACTGAAGGAAATGAAAGACAGGAATAAATTGATAATAGCTGAATATAATATCCTTTCTTATCCAACTGCTCCGCTTGAGAGAAACAAAACGGAAAATGTTTTTGATATTCACTGGACAGGCTGGTCAGGAAAATATTATAAGGATCTTAATCCCGAAACAAATCCTGACTTACCTAAATGGATTGTAAAACTTTACGAGAAACAATATCTTGAAATCTGGCCCTTCACAAATTCAGGAATTATACTGGTGAAAAATGATAATAAAGTCGTGGTGCTTGAGAATGAAACGCATCTTGATTTTGATGTCCCATTTATTTATTCAAGTAAAACAACTCAGGAAAACTACGAAGTGCCTAATCAGATAAATTACCCATATTGGTTCAATATTATCGAGTCAGGCGAAAATATTGTTCTTTCTGAATTTAAAATTCATACAAATTATGTTGGAGATTCACTATTGGAAGCTAACCTGATTCCTGAAATCTTCCCCGCAGTAATCATGCAACCGGAAAAGAAGCATTATTTTTATTTCTCAGGCGATTTTGCCCATAATATTATTAACTATCCCACTGCCTATTTCAATGATATCGAAAAAATTGAAAAATATCTTTACAATAATGAATTCTCGGATAAAAGGAAGTTTTATTGGAAATATTACAAACCCCTGGTTACTAATATTCTTGATGATTATTACCTCGAATTGAAAGAAGAATAAAAATATTTATAATACATTGTAACCTATCCTTACCGGGATAGGTTTTTTTTTCAATTTTTCTTAATAAATGAGAATTATTAGTAAACTTATTCTCCATTTGATGGGATGGCAATTGTTTGGACAAAAACCTGATCTGGAAAAATATATTATTGTCGTTGCACCTCATACAAGCAATTGGGATTTTTTCATAGGCGGGTTATACTTGAATACGAAGGGGATCAGGTCAAAAATTCTTATTAAAAAGGAAGCGTTTTTCTTTCCGTTTGGTTGGATATTCAAAATAATTGGAGGAATCCCGGTTGACCGTTATAAAAGAAATTATATTTCAGAACAAATGGTAGATTTGTTCAGCCGATCGAAAAAAATGGTTCTTATCATAACTCCGGAAGGAACACGTAAAAAAGTCAGTAACTGGAAAAAGGGTTTTCACCGTATTGCAAAACAAGCAAATATCCCTGTAATCCTCGCGTTTATTGATTACAGCAGAAAGACTGTAGGAATTAACAAAGCTTTTGAGTTGACTGATGATATTGATGCCGATATGAAAAGATTGAAGAATTATTATAAAAACATAATACCAAAATACCCCGGTAAATTCTCAGAAAGTACAGATAATGATCGATGAATTAAAAATAACTATCGTCCAAACCAACATCCATTGGGAGAATAAGAACGAAAATATGGAAATGTTTAGCCATATTATAAGGGATATGGTTCAGCATACCGATCTGGTGATCCTTCCCGAAATGTTTAGCACCGGCTTTAGCATGCGACCATCATTAATGGCTGAAGCTATAAATGGTCCAACTGTCAGTTGGATGGGCGAGATAGCCCGGGAGCATAATACTGTGGTTACGGGGAGTATTATTATCAGTGAAAAGAATAAATTCCTGAACCGATTGATCTGGATGCCCCCTGATGGCAATCTAAAATACTATGATAAACGCCATCTTTTTAGGATGGGTGAGGAAAACCAACATTACTCAGGAGGAAGCAGGAAGCTGATAACAAACTGGAAAGGGTGGAGATTCAGACCTCTGGTTTGTTATGATCTCCGGTTCCCTGTATGGAGCCGGAATAGAAATGAATATGATATGTTAATTTATGTAGCTAATTGGCCTGAAGCACGCCGGAAAGTCTGGAAAAATCTGCTTGTTGCCCGTGCTCTGGAAAATCAGGCATATGTGGTTGGTGTTAACCGTGTTGGTATTGATGGCAGGGATATCTCATATGCCGGTGAATCTATGATTATAAATCCCAGGGGAAATATCGTTTCAGAAATCAGTGCATATGATGAATCAGTTGAAACTATGAGCTTATCTCTTAATGAGTTGATTGCTTTCCGTGAAAAATTTCCTGTCCACCTCGATGCTGATGATTTCCGGATTAACACGTAACTCTTTTACACTGAAACATATTCTTCACTCTTAGCTTCTTTACACTGCAACACTGCCTCACAGCAACACTGAAACACAATTTCTTAACTCTTCAATTCTTCGAATTTGACTCTTCACACTGCCTCACATTATTTTTCCCTCAAAGCATCATACAACACTTCCACAGGATGGTAAGCTGTTCGTTTTGTCCCGTCTTTTATCTGATGCCGGCAGCTTGTTCCCGGTGCGACAATCAATGTTTTTTCAGCAGTTTCCCTGATAGCAGGAAATAAAACCAGTTCTCCGATTTTCATACTTAAATCGTAGTGCTCTTTTTCATATCCGAATGAACCTGCCATGCCACAGCAACCTGATGGGATCTCTTCAACAGTGTAATTTACAGGTAAAGACAATAATTTTATTGTAGCATCAGTTGAAGCAATTGATTTTTGCTGGCAATGACCATGCAGTTTTATATGCTGTTTGTTATCTGTAAAGGTTTCAGATTTTATATGTCCCTTTTCCATTTCCTTTATCAGGAATTCATCAATCATAAAAGTGTTGTTGGCAATTTGTCGGGCTGTTTGCTTGTTTTTTCCACGCAGCAAATCAGGATACTCGTCACGAAAACTCAGAATTGCTGATGGCTCAATTCCTATTAAAGGTTTTTCTTCAGAAATCAACGGGCCAAAAATTTTAATATTTTTCTCAGCAAGACAACGGGCTTTACGTATTAAACCCTTAGAGATATAAGCTCTTCCGCTTTCGGTATGTGATTGTGTTTCAACCCTGTAGCCTAATTTTATAAGTAATTTGATTGTTTTGACCCCGATAAGGGTATCATTGTAATTGGTAAATTCATCAATGAACAAGTAAACAGTTCCGTTTTTTGGGTTTTCAGGGTTAAGTTTATAAAGGTTTTGCCGCACCCATTTTCTAAGTGTTGTAGTGTTTATTACAGGTATTGATCGCTTAACAGCAAATTTCAGGATCTTTTTTATCGGAAATGATAAAACCTTACTTTTTGCAAAGAGATTAAATAAAGCAGGGAAAAAAGCTCCTATGCGGTTGATTTTTGAAATGTTGGCAATAACTCTTGTTCTAAGGGGAATACCATGATCATCGTAGTAATGTTGTAGAAATTCTGCTTTCATTTTTGCTATGTCAACACTTGACGGGCATTCCGATTTACACCCTTTACAGGAAAGGCACAAATCAAGAATTTCGTATAGTTCTTTGTGATCAAATGGTTTTTCCTGCTCTGGTAAACTAAGTAATTCCCGCAACAGATTAGCTCGTGCCCTGGTAGAAGCATGCTCATCACGAGTTGCCATGTAACTTGGGCACATTGTTCCACCGGTTTTTTCTGTTTTTCTGCAATCGCCTGAACCATTACATTTCTCAGCTGCCCTGACAATTCCGCCTGTATCCGAAAAGTCAAATATGGTTTTTATATCAGGGGTAACCTGACCAGGAATATAACGCAGACTGGTATTCATTCTTGGTGTGTTTACTATCTTTCCGGGATTGAAGATATTTAGAGGATCCCAACTTTTTTTCAACTCTTTTAACAATTCATAGTTCCGGTTACCCAGGATTATTGGTATAAATTCTCCGCGAAGCCGTCCATCACCATGTTCCCCGCTCAATGATCCGTGATACTTTTTTACAAGTTGCGCTACTTCAAGTCCCAGTGTCCTGTAAAGGTCCACGTCATTAGGGTCTTTTAGATTCAGTATTGGACGAAGATGCAGTTCACCTGATCCTATATGGGCATAGTAAACACATTCTTTATTGTGCTTATCCAAAATACCTTTAAGCTCATCCATGTAATGAGGCAACATATTTACATTTATAGCTGTATCTTCAATTAGGGAGACTGGTTTTGCATCTCCTTTCATATTAGATAAAATTCCAAGTCCTGCTTTCCTGAGATCCCAGACTTTATCAACATCAGGTGGAAAAATAAGGAGGAAATGATAACCATAACCCTCTTTTTGCATGTCTGCTTCAAGGTTCTTTGCAATTTGTTCTATTTCATCACGAGTTTCACGGGCAAATTCTATCACAAGAATAGCAGCGGGTTCCCCTTTAATAAAAAACCGGTTTCTTTGCTGTTCAATATTACTTTTTGTTAATTCCAGTACAATATTGTCCATCATCTCCACCGCTCCGGGTTTGTGCTTCAGTGCAATCAGGTTTGCTCTGAAGGTTTCTTCAAGGGTTTTAAAATAAATACAAACCAATCCCGTTTCTGCCGGAGGGAGATCAACCAGGTTTAATTTGATCTCGGTTGTGAAAGCCAGTGTGCCTTCCGATCCGGCAAGTAACCTGGAAAAGTTAAAAGGTTCTTCACCTGGAGTAAATACATCTGATTTCAGCAAAAGATCGAGTGCATAACCTGTATTTCGTCGTGGAATAACAGGATCCGGATAATCACCACGGATAGATTCCCTGTTTGTTTTGTCTGTAAGCATCTTACGGATAGACCTGTATATATCGCTTTCAAGCGTTTCTCCCATGCACTTAATTTCAAACTCTCTGGCAGTAAGATCATTGAATCTGGCTTCTGAACCATCGCTTAAAATGGTGCAAACTTCAAGTGTATGATCTCTTGTGCTGCCATAAAGTATGGAATGTGCTCCGCACGCATTGTTACCTAACATTCCACCTATCATACAGCGGTTCGAAGTTGAAGTTTCCGGACCAAAAAACAGCCTGATTGGTTTAAGATATTGGTTGAGTTCATCCAATATAACGCCTGGCTCTACACGTACCCATTTTTCTATGGTGTTGACTTCAATAATTCTGTTCAAATAACGTGAAACATCTACTATAAGTCCCTCTGATACTACCTGGCCGGCAAGAGATGTTCCTGCAGTTCTTGGTGTTATTGGTATTTTATTTTCACGTGACCAAATAATTATGTTGCGAATGTCATTTTTGTGCTTAGGCAAAGCTATAGCAAGCGGTTTTTGACGGTAAGCCGAGGCATCAGTAGCATATAACAAACGACTAACTTCATCGTAAAGTAAATCTCCATCCAGTAATCCGGCAAGGGTTTCAAGCTGACTGGTCAAAATAGCAGGATCCATATAGTAAAATTTTCGGCTAAAATAATAAA